>DESX01000084.1:0-15340 GCA_002362065.1 Solobacterium sp. UBA3303 | reverse complement strand
TGCGGCTGGGGCGGCATGGCGCTCAATACGGCAGCTCTGGATACCCGCATCAAAGCGACCGTATCATCCACGATGTACGATATGACAAGAGTCAACGCGAAAGGCTATTTTGATGCGGAGGATACCAAAGAACAGCGCTACGAGAAAAAGAAGGCCATGTGTGCACAGCGTCTTGAAGATCTGAAAAACGGTGAATACAAACAAGGCGGCGGCGTAGTCGATCCGCTTCCGGAAGATGCACCGTTCTTCGTTAAGGACTATCATGATTACTACAAGACAAAAAGAGGCTATCACGAAAGATCGCTCAACTCCAATAACGGCTGGAATGTCATTGGCTGTGAGTCTTTCATCAATCAGCCGATCCTGCAGTATTCAAACGAGATCACAAGTGCAGTGTTGATCATGCATGGTGAAAAGGCTCATTCCTGTTATTTTTCAAAGGATGCCTATGCGGCTATGGTCGAAGGAAACGATCATACTGAGAATAAAGAACTGCTGATCATTCCGGATGCGGTACACACCGATCTCTATGACGGCGGCGATAAAGGCTATATCCCGTTTGACAAGCTTGAAGCTTTCTTTGATCAGTATCTGAAATAAAAAAATAAGGCAAGAGGATCCTTGCCTTTTAAGGAGTCAGGATGAAAATACTAGTTTTAAACGGATCCCCAAGAGTGAACGGAGACACCGCAAAGATGTGCAAAGTCTTTAAAGAAGCAGCTGAAGAAAAGGGCCACGAAGTCATTCAGATCGATGTCTGCAGAAAAAACATCAGAGGCTGTCTGGCTTGCGAGTATTGCCACAATAAAGGAAATGGTTCATGTATTCAGGATGATGATATGAAACAGATCTTTCCACACCTGAAAGATGCGGAAATGCTGGTGCTGGCTTCACCGATCTATTACCACAACATTTCCGGACAGCTGAAGTGTGTCATCGATCGCTTCTATTCGATCCTGTACCCGAAAGCACCGGAAACTTTAAAGAAGACCGCAATGTTTCTTTCGTCCGGCGATCCTGATATGTATGATGGCGCAAGATTTTCCTATGAAGGCGATTTTCTCGGCTATCTTGATCTGGAAGATCTTGGCATGTTCACAAATCACGATGCGGATGTCCTGGAAAAGATCCGCCATATGGCCGACAAGCTTTAAGCTGAACTATGAGAAAACTTCATTTCATCATCCTGATCCTGATCGTTTTCTTTCTTGCAGGATGCACACAGCAGATCAAAGAAGACACAGAAATTCAAGACACAAAGGAAGATGTGACTATGTATATCGAACTAAACAGCGGATACAAAATGCCAAGACTTGGCCTTGGGACCTGGACTTTGAAAGGCGAAGTCTGTCAGAACAGCGTCTATCATGCTTTGAAGTGCGGCTATCGGCTCATCGATACAGCACGCTATTATGGGAATGAGAAAGATGTCGGTATCGGTATCGCCAGAGCGATCAAAGAAGGTCTTGTCAGCAGGGAAGAGATCTTCGTCACTTCCAAGATCATGCCTTCCGATTACGAAAGAGCCTATCAGGGGATCAAGGATTCTTTAAAGGACCTTGGTCTCGATTATCTTGACCTGATCCTGATCCATCAGCCCGGATACAACGATGAGGCTGTCTATCGGGCGATGGAAGAAGCACAGAAAAATGGACTTGTTTCAAGTATCGGCATCTCCAACTACTATACGAAGCAGCAGGTCGATGAGGTGCTCTCCTATGCAAAAGTGCTACCGGCTGTGATACAGAATGAAAATCATATCTATTATCAGAATCAGCAGCTGCGCGACTATGTGAAGGAATACAGTATCGTTCTGGAATCCTGGTATCCGTTTGGCGGCAGGGGACATACAGCCGAAAACTTTGAAAACGAAACGATCGTGCAGATCGCGGACGAGCTTGGCAAGACTCCTGCACAGATCATCCTCAGATGGCACTTGCAGGAAGGCTATATCGTCATTCCGGGTTCCGGCAATCCGGATCACATTGAAGAAAACTATGACGTCTTTGATTTTTCATTGAATGAAGAACAGATGAAAAAGATCGAGGCGATCGACCTTCAAAGACGCTATGAAAACTGGTAAGTGATCAAAAGCGGCTGAATGATCTTTTAAGATCTGAAGAATATTTCGGAGAGATCCAAAGGCATTGAATCGAACATCATTTCAACGATCGTTTTCGCATAAGTGATATCATCGCGCAAGAGCCATTCCCTGGTCATCCCGACACAGCCGTAACAGTATAAACGGATCGAAAAGGAGAGTTTTGCATCAAGGCTTTCCTTTTTTAATATCCGCTTTGCCTCATCTGTATACCGTCTGACATAGTATTCCAGCATGTATTCCCATAAGGTGTTCTGGGAAAGATCCTCAAAGCTATGGAAGATGAGATCAATAACGGAGATATGGGTCTTCTTTCTGCGATCCGAAGGAATAAAAGAACACTAAAAAAAATATCTGTTTATGAAGATGATCGGTGAATGATCATCTTTTTCATTGAAAAAGGATCCCCTGTAAGATCCTTCCATCTTTATCAGATCGTTTTTGATCAGGACTCCTGGTCCGGCTGCTGACCGTCATGCGGCAGCCAGGCGCATTCGCCGATCTTCATATTTGAAAAGACCGCGGTGAAGCTGGAATCTTCCGGGCTGCAGGCATAGAGACCGAAGCGGATCTTTCCTGCGCCTTCATGCATATGACAGATGCGCATCTGTGAAAAATGTTCGCCGTCAACGGAACATTCGATGCGGTAATCATCTTCTCTTCTGCTGAAACGATACCACATCACCTTTACACCAGCCCCTATGGCTGTTGTCGCCCAGTCGGAATAACCGTGATTGGTCACAACGGAACCAAGATACTGGATATTTTCGTTTTCGTATTCAACCGAAGCTTTTAGCCAGTTTTCACTGTCGAGATACATGACGATCCCGCACTGATCAAAACGATGATGGCTTTGCGAAAAATCCGTCTTGACGACAAAGGAAAAATACTTTTCTTCCGTTTCCATCTGAAGGACTGGTGCATTATCATTCCGGAAATGATAGTAAGTCCTCTGCCAGAGATCAGTATGAGGCTTTGTCTTTATCCGTATTTCATCTTCTTTGATCGAATAATCTTCAGGACTTCTTGTCCAGCTCATTTGCGAAAGATCCATATTCTTTTACTCCTTAGAATCAGCTTTTAATATCTCTTCATTCATTATTGCATAAGAAAGAAGATCTGAGAAAAAAGAAAACGCGGAAAGACCTGCAGATCTAATCTTGACCCAGCCATCCTGTTTTCTGTCCTATAATGGAATTGGAACATATTAAAAAAATGGATAAAATCACATTCAAAACATCGATCGGCGCTTTTGCAGGGAATGAACATGAAGATGCTTATGAGTTTTTAGGCATCCCATACGCAAAGGCCGGAAGATTTGAATACTGTAAACGCATCGATACCTATGAAGGTGTTTTTGATGCGGGAAAGATGGGAAATGCCTGTCCGCAATACCGGCAATTTTACCCAAACCTTCAAAGCCGTGAACGTTTGTTCTATTTCAACGAGTTTCGCAGAGGCCTTGATTTTACTTACGATGAAGACTGCCTGAATCTGAACATCTATACGCCAAAAAATAAGACAGCCTGTCCTGTCGTCCTCTTTTTTCATGGCGGCGGTTTCAATTCCGGCTGCAATGCGGAAGAACCGTTTCGGGGTTACGAGCTGGCAAAGCGGGGCATCGTAAGCATCTTTGCCAATTACCGGGTCGGCGTGTTTGGCTATTTCAGTCACGAAGCGATCGAAAAACGCTATGGACGAAACGGGAATTTCGGTCTGGATGATCAGCTGAATGCAATACACTGGGTCAAAGAACACATTAAGGAATTCGGCGGTGATGAAAACAATATATCCATCATGGGACAAAGCGCCGGAGCGATCTCTGTTCAATACCATTGCCTCAATCATGAAAACGAAGGTCTTTTCAATAGAGCAGTCATGATGTCAGGCGGCGGCATGTTCCCGAAATTCTCACTGCCGAAAAAAGCAAACGAGACTTATGACTACTGGCATGAGTTCATGGAACTTGCCGGCTGCAGAAGCTTTGAAGAATTCAGGAATGCAGATCTCAAGACGATCTTTGATGCCTATGAGGCGATCAAACAAAGAAGAAAAGATTCCATCAACAACATGATGCCGGTCATCGATGGATACCTGTTAAAAGATAGTATCGATCAGCTGATCAAAGATCCTTTGAAGATCGATTACATGATCGGCTATACGAATTGCGATTTCTATGCTCCGATCATGGCACATATCGGCAATCGCTTCGCTTACGATAATGGGGCTTATGTTTACTACTTTGATATCGATCAGCCTGGTGATGACAACAAGGCTTTCCATTCCTGCGATCTGCGCTATATGTTCGGAAGACTGAAGACATCCTGGCGGCCATTCAGGAAAGAAGATGAGAAAGTCTCTGAACAGATGATGGATTATCTGTGCAGCTTTGCCGAAAACGGCGATCCTAACAGACAAGGTCGTATTCTCTGGCAGAAAACAGACGGCAAAAACAGAAAAGTCCTGTGCTTCAGACTTAATGAGACGAAAATGGGAAGACCTTCCTTTATAAAACTGACGATGAATATGTTGAAAAGGGGTGAACCAAGAGCATGAAATTCGATCACAGATTCAAAACAGATCATTGCGATGATCATTCGCGCATATACAAATGTGATGGTGTTTCCATGCGCATCGATTTCATCAGAGACATGCTCAGAGTGTCTTTGATCAAAGATGAAGAGATCCTTCCGACCTTCAGCATCGATCCTAGTCACACAGGCATCGGAAGAAACGGAAGAGACAAGCTTTCACTCGATGGTTTTGAGCTGTCTGCTCCAAAGATCTTTGAAGATGAAAACTCTGTGCGCTTCAGACACTGCGATCTTGATTTTGTGATCGAGCTTAAGAATTTCCGTATCACGGTCACAAATGAAAAGGGGATCCTGTACCAGGACAGGAATGGCCTCGCCTACAATTTTGAAGGGGAACTTGGAGAAGGCTTTATTCATTACACCCGCAGGGAAGAAGAACAGTATATCTATGGCTTAGGAGACAAGGCCGGAAACGTCAACAAGAATCACCAGCACTTCAGACTGGATACCAATGACGCCATGGGTTTCAAAGCACAATACAGTGATCCTTTGTACAAGTATCTTCCTTTTTACATCTGTGAAAACCATGCAGGAAGCTATGGGCTCTATTATGATACCTACAGTCTGGGCGAGGCTGATTTTGGAAAAGAACACGACAATTACTACGAACCGTTCAATTCGATCCGCTTCGAAGAAGAAAACATGGTCTTCTATATCATCTTTGGCGATGCAAAGCAGATCACAAGCCGCTTTATCGATATGTGCGGCGGCATTGCCTCAGTACCGGACTGGGCCTTTTCCTATTGCGGTTCGACGATGGAATATACGGATGCCAAAGATGCGGATGAGCGTTTAAGGCAATTCACAAAGAAGTGCGAAGACTACGGCATCAAAGCCGGTGGCTTCTATATGTCAAGCGGCTATACACAGATCGGCGATAAACGCTACGTCTTTCACTGGAACAAGGACAAGATCCCTGATCCGAAAGACTTATCCAGATATTTCAACGGCAGGGGAATCAAGCTGATCCCGAATGTCAAACCGGCATTCCTGGACGATCATCCTTTGTATGATGACATTGCCAGACAGGGCTGGTTCCTGCATTATCCGGATGGAACACCTGCAAAATTTCCTTTCTGGGGAGGAAATGCCAGTTACCTCGATCTCACAAACCCGGATGCCTATGACTTCTGGAGAAAATGTGTAAGAGAAGTACTGGTCGAAGAAGGATATAAGGACATCTGGAACGACAACAATGAATATGATGTCTTTGACAAGGAAGTTCTTGCACATGGCTTTGGAAAAGAAGTTTCCGCAAGACTGATCAAACCGCTGTTCTCCTATCTGATGTCGAAGGCAAGCAGAGAAGCTTGTGAAGAAGTCAATCCCGAGCCGTTTATCGTGAGCCGCTGTGCGATCGCCGGTACTCAGGCTGTCGCAACGACCTGGACAGGTGACAATTACAGCAGTTTCAAAGACCTGCGATACAACCATTACCAGGCTATGACCATGGCACTCTCCGGTTTCTGTTTCTTCGGACCGGATATCGGCGGTTTTGCCGGACCAAAGCCGGGAAAGGAACTGTTCATCCGCTGGCTGCAATACGGCGTCTTCTTACCAAGGTTTGTCTTACATTCCTGGAAGGAAGGGGAAGAATCAACGATGCCGTGGCTCTATCCGGATATGATGGACACGGTAAAGAAGATCTTTGACTTAAGGGAGAAACTTCTCCCGTATCTGAGTGAAGAGATGAAACGCTGCATCAAAGAAAATACGCCTTTGATCACACCGCTCTTTTTAAGAGACAGAGATTATGACAGGGAAGCAGACTGCTTCATGTGCGGCGAAAAGATACTGGTCGCACCGGTATTTGATGAAGGTGCGGATATAGTAAAGATCCGGCTTCCGAAAAGCGAAACAGGATTTTACCTGCGTGGCCAGGGGCCTTTGATCAAAGGGGAAAGTGAAGTAAAAGTGACCTGCACGATCTGCGATCTGCCGGTCTGGTTTACCGAAGCGGATAAAAACGATCATTAAGGGGGGGCTATGAAGAAAGAACAAAACAAACTGACGTTGAAACAGAAGATCGGTTATGGACTTGGCGATGCCGGCGGTGTCATGACGTTTGCGCTGATGAGCTCGACCTTCTCCATGTATTGTACAGATGCCCTGGGGATCACTCCGGCAACGATCGCCGTACTTCTTCTGATCTGGAACATCTGGGACTTCATCAACGATCCGATCATGGGTGCGTATATCGACAAGTCCTATGCACGAAACAGCAGCAAGAACGGAAAATTCCGTCCCTGGATCTTAAGATCAGCACCGTTATTGTGCGTGACCTTCATTGCCTTATGGTCGGTCCCGAGCCTTTTTGAAGGACTGGCAAGATTGTGTCTTTTATTCGGCTTGAAGATCCTGTATGAAGGTTCCTATACGATGTTCAATATACCGATGGGTTCCTTGTTGTCGGCTATGGCGGATAACGATGAAGACAGAGCTTCGCTCTCTTCTGCCAGAGGTATCGGCAGTGCCGGCGCAACATTGATCTCATTATTCATCATGCCGTTATTTTTGAAGCGATATGGTGAAAGCAATGCCATCGGCTATGCGATCGGCGCAGCCGTCTGTGCGATCATCGGCTTTGTGATGTGCCTTGGCCATTATGCACTGACCTTTGAAAGAAACGATGCAGGAAACAGTGAACAAAACGAGGATGACATCAAAGTCACGGATATCCTGCAGGTCATCAAAGTCAATCGTCCATTCGTCGCCTTATGCGTCCACGGCTTGTTCATCTGCATGATGCAATATGTCGGAAACACTTTAAGCAACTACATGTATGCCGATGTCTTAGGCGACATTTCGATCGCAAGTTATGGCACACTGTTCAGCGCGCCATCCATGATCCTGATCTTCATACTCGGACCAATGATCGCAAAAAGGATCGGTCTTGAAAAACTGATCCGCTATGGCTTACTGATCAGCTGTGTCCTTTACATGGCACTGTTTGGGGCGATGATGTTATTTAATGTGAACCCTTGGGTCTATGCGATCTGCAGCAATACCGCCATGGGCTTTGCCTTCATTTCCATCTACATGCAATGGGGTCTGGTCGGTGAAGCGATCGATTACAACGAGATGATCACCGGAAAACGTACCGAAGGTTCGATCTACGGTACCTTCAATCTCTCCCGCCGTGTCGGACAGACGATCGGCAATTCGGCAGCGATGCTTTTGCTGGGTCTGGTTGGCTACAATGGTGCACTTTCCGCACAGTCTGCCGCAACGATCAGCGGTATCAAAGCACTTTGCCTGCTGCTTCCGGGCATACTGGTCCTTGGATCCTGGGCATCGTTCAAGTTCTTATGGAACATGGATGATGAGATGCGCGCAAAAGTGGATGCATTCAAAGCCTCAAAGAAAGTGCAATGACCCTTTGCGATCGGTCCTGGTCATCTGATTGAATTATGATAGAATGAAGATGGGCATAGGAAGTTCCTTTTTTCTCACTGAAATCTACTTCCCGCCCATTTTTCTTATAAGAGGAAAAAAACAATGAAGCAGATATCCGTATTAAAACTATTCAAAGGCTACATCGGTGAAAAAACAGAAACGATCTCAAAGGAAGCTTTGAAATACGGTTTGTTATTGCCAGAAAGTGCATCAAAGGAAGTTTTCGACGATGTGGTCAGGCTCTATGGAAAAGACGGCAATGCATGGAATCAGACTTTCCACAAATCCTGGAAGAAAGTTGCCGATGCGCCGATCGAACAGCTGGTCTTTGAGCAGCTCATTCATTACTTTACGACCTACGGTTTTGAAAAACTGGGCATCTTTTCCCATGAATCCGTCTATATCCCGCATGAACAGCTCGAAGTGCCTGAGCTTGATCAGGATGTCGAACTGATCTGTATCCGCGCATTCACAAAGCAAGAGGTGTCCGAAAAACTGATGGCTCTTTTGACGAGCGGCATTGCGTTATCAAAAGACAGCATTACCTGTATCGCAGACCTTGCTGAGCTGGTCGATATGGATCGCTTTGAGCAGATCAGAAACAGGGAAGCAAGGATCGCACTGTGCGACGCCTTTTCGATCTGCCCGAAAGACCCGGATGAGTTTTTGCGCTATATCATATACAAGGCGACCGGAAGCAGTCTGAAGATACAGGACAAGGAAACGTTTGCTTCTTTGAAACGTTTCTCCCGCAAGGAGCTCTTCGAACTCTTTGAGAGGTATCTGAAGGATGATAAAAGCGAAGGAATGAAAAAGCTTGCTTCGGTGTTTTTCCGAAACAAAATGCTCTTTCTGGCAATGAAAACATCCGCAAAAGATATTGAAGCTTCTGATCTTTTGTCTTCTTCTGAAAATATGTACGAAGAGATCGAAATGGTCAAAAAGATGAACCATCGGATCAACACGATACGCAAGAAAGCGGACAAGTATCACAAACCGCTTTCCATCAACAAACTGGATCGTCTGACCTGCGCTTCCGTACAGATCGAAGATGAAGAACTTATAAAGGCACTTGATCAGATCACGATCTTCCGTGAGATCCGTATCTTCAACGGACTGGCTTATGCGCTTGATGAAGAGCGTTCGATCCTCTACAGGATCCGCAATGGCAAATCCTTTGCGACTAAAAGGGATGAACTGAATGCGGATGAAACAGAACAGATCGCAAAACGCCATGCACTGGTTTACCAGCATCTGATCGGCCGCTTAAGACCACACTTGTCGGGAAAGAAGATCGCTGTAAACAAAGATATCAACTACAAGGCACCAACTTCTGAAAAGCAGTTCGTCGGCAATTTCCCGTGCGGTTCTTCGATCGAAGTAAAGCGGGAATCTGATGTACTGTTTGGCATTCACTGGATGAACGTCGAAACGCAAAACAAGGACAGTGAAGATAACGGGAGGGTGGATCTTGATCTGCATCTGCAGAATCTGGAAATGTCCTTTGGCTGGAACAGCGCTTATCGAAGCGAAGGAAAAGAGATCCTGTTTTCAGGGGATATGACGGATGCACCGGCCCCCGATGGGGCAAGCGAACTGTTTTATATCAGCCAGGATATGAACAGTACCTTCATGTTTACGATCAACAAATACACAGACAATGATTCAAAGATCCCGTTTGAGATCGTCCTTGCCAAGGCAAAGGCCGGACTCAGCCAGGAAGAGCTTGAAGGAAAGCATCTGCTTGATCCAAACGACATCATCCTAAAGATCCCGATGGAAATGGAAAACGGTGAATTCATGATGCGTCTTGGCTTCGTCTATGCGGCTGAAGATTCAATAAAGGTCGTCTTTGACAGCTTCAAGAGCAGGCGGACGATCATCTCGGACAATGAAGATCCGGTCTTCACCGATACGTTCAATTACCTGACGGCTTATCAGAAGGCATCTTTATCGCTGAAGGAATTGCTGGAAAAATGTGGCGGCGAGATCATTGAAGCGGATGAAAGTGAGACCATTGAAAACGCGGATCACGATCTGAGACTCAACCGCTTAAGCAAAGATACGATCATCTCGCTGTTTGATGATCATACAAAATAAGAGAAACTGACATATCCTGTCAGTTTTTATATTCCTTCACAAAAGCAAATCCGCCTTATGAGACAGGGATCCGTGTCATAATAATCATGCAGACAGGAGAAAAAAACAATGGAAAAGTTTAAAGATCTGAAATATATCCGTCCGTCTTTTGAAGAAACGGAAAACAGCATCGCTGCCGTATTGAAGGAATTCAATGAAGCAGCTGATTATCAGACCGCAAAAGAAGCTTTGTTAAAGAAGCAGACACTGGGCAATGAATTCAGAACGATGGCATCGATTGCCCATATCCGTCACGATATCGATATGGCGGATCCTTTTTACGATGAAGAAGTACAGTATCTCAACTCCATCTCGCCGAAGCTTTCCGTCATCATGAAACAGTTCAACGAGGCACTCGCTTCTTCAAAATTCCGTAAAGACTTTGAAGAGGAATTCGGTGATCAGCTGTTCAAACTGCTGGATGCGGATATCCGCACCAACAGCAGCGAAGTCATCGAAGAAAAGATCTTGGAGGCAAAACTTGTCAACGAATACTCCAAGATCGCCGCTTCCTGCAAGACAGTTTTCAAAGGCAAGGAATGCAACTTCTATGGTCTATTGAAACATATGCTTTCAACGGATCGTGAAGAGCGAAAGGAAGCACTCGAATGCTGGGCAACCTTATACGAATCCGTATCCGATCAGCTCGATGATGTCTATGGAAGACTCTGCGAAGTGCGCAGGAAGATCGCAAATAAACTTGGCTTTGACAGCTATATCAGCTTCGCTTATCTTTCCCGTCATCGTTTCGACTATACACCGGAAGACATCGAACGCTTCCGCAATGCAGTCGCAGCATATATCGTACCGGCCGCAAAGAAGATCCATGAAGCGCAAAGAAGAAGACTTGGCCTTGAAAAGCTGGAATACTTTGACGAACAGCTCTTTTTCCCGGATGGCAACTCCACGCCGGACAAAGACACGGCCGGCATGATCGAGGCAGCGACGAGAATGTATCGTGAGCTTTCAAAAGAGACCGGTGAATTCTTCGATTTCATTGTCGAATACGATCTCTTTGATCTGGAAACAAAACCGAACAAACGGCTTGGCGGATACTGCAGCGGCCTTCCTAAGTACAAAGCACCATTCATTTTCTCCAATTTCAACAAGACGAGTGCAGATACAGAAGTCCTGACACACGAAGCAGGCCACGCTTTTGAATCCTATATCACCAACAGGAACCAGGTCTTGAGCGAATACACGCATTCCACTTCGGAGATCAACGAGATCCATTCGATGGCCATGGAATTCTTCACGGAACCTTGGTATCCGCTGTTTTATCCGGAAGGCGAAGGCAAACGCTACGTCTATGAACACCTTGCGGATTCTCTGGCGAACATCACGTATCTTGTCAGTGTCGATGAATTCCAGCACCGCGTATTTGAAAACAAGCAGCCGGATGCGAAAGGACTTCGCAGCATCTGGAAGAAGATCGAAGAGATCTACATGCCTTGGCGCAGCTATGGGGATAACGAATTTCTGAATAACGGCGGTTTCTGGATGCAGAAACAGCACATCTTCATGTATCCGTTCTATTATGTAGACTACGCACTGGCAATGATCTGCGCTCTGCAGTTCTATCTGCGGATGCGTGAAGACAAGGAAGATGCCTGGAACGATTACATGAAACTCTGTTCTCTTGGCGGTTCCTTAGGCTACTTCGATCTGTTGAAGCAAGCGGATCTGAAGAATCCGTTTAAAGAAGAAACGATCAAAGAGGTCGCGGAAGGCGTCGAGAAGATCCTTGAAGAGATGGAAAAAGATCTCTAAAAAACAGAAATCAAATCATATTCATTCAAAAAAGCTCTGCAACAGAGCTTTTTGTGCCTTTGTGATAAAGAATGTTTCGATCTGAAAAGAGAGATCGAGTTTCGACAATTCTTCCGGACTATCCTTACAGCCTTCAAAATCTTATACAATATAAGCAGATCATTTCAGGATGCGATCCGGAAAATGATGAGGAGTTTTATTGTATGAACAGATTTATCAACAGGTATGGAACTTTGATCGCAATTGCCGCAGGCATCATGTTTCTTTTCTTTGGCATGATCCGCTCTGTCAGTTTCTTTACTTACAGATCGACGGAAGCTGTCGTCATCAGCTATGAAGAAGAATACGATACGGTCAATGAAACACTCGAGCCGACAGCGATCGTTGAATACCAAGTCGATGGCAAAAGGTACGAGACAGAACTCGATGACTATACGCAGAAGTATTATGTCGGAAAGACGGTAAAGATCAAATATGATCCGAACGATCCGCAGAAGATCATAACCGCATCCTTTGTTCTTCCTCTGATACAGATCGGCTTTGGTTCGCTGTGCATATTCGGCGGGATCGTAGGCCTCGCAAACAGAAGATAATACTCAGAAAATCCGCTCATGATAACGTCACCTGGAAAAGGCGACGTTTTTTTGAAGATCTCGAAACAGAGGATCTTTCATCCTGAGCTCAGCTTTTTGGTATCATAGTTCTATGAGTTTTATCAGAGTTATGCCGATCGGATCAGGATCGACAGGAAATTGTTTTTATATCGAAATGGGTGAACATCGCTTTCTGATCGATATGGGCATCGGATACAAGAAAGTCAGAGATGCGCTTTTGAAAAACGACAGACAGATCGAAGATGTCGAAGCGATCTTTGTGACGCATGGACATTACGATCATGTCAAATCGGCAGTCCCGGTATGCAATCACACCGCCTGCAAAGTCTATGCCAATGAGACCATCATGTACAACATCAAAGATGTCAAAGCGGAAAGAGTCAAGGCGGAAGCGGGTGTCTGTTTTGAACCTCTTGAAGGACTGAACGTCAGGATGTTTTTCGTACCTCACGATTTTGTAAAGACCTGCGGGTTTTCCTTTGAATGTGATGGAAGGAAACTTTCCTATGTGACGGATTGCGGTCAGATGAATGAAATGATCTTTTCTGAGATCAGGGGCTCTGATGTCGTGATCATTGAATCGAATCATGATGTAAAGATGCTGAAGGAAGGACCATATCCGATACAGCTGCAAAACAGGATCCTGTCAAGATTCGGACACCTTTCAAATGATGAGTGTGCAGAAACGATCGCAAAGCTCTACGAAGAGGGAACAAAGGACTTCTTCCTCGCTCATTTATCAAGACACAACAACACACCTGAACTGGCATTCAGCACCACTTCAAAACGCATGGAAGGAAAGGATATCCATCTGTTTATCTGCCCGGTCGAGGGCGATGAACTCTACAGTTTTGAATAGATCGCTTTCTTATTTCGAAATTCCCGAAGCAGTCGTATGGCTGCTTTTTCTTGCCTCAGAAAAGGACACAGAAGAAAATGTTATATACTTGAATTAAAGGATATTCAGAAAGGAAATGTATATGTCGGACTACTTTGGCAAAGAAACAAAGAAGCTGGGTTTTGGACTGATGAGACTTCCGAAGAAAGGACTCATCACGGATATCGAACAGACAAAGAAGATGGTCGACCTGTTCATGGAAGCCGGATTTACTTATTTTGATACGGCTTATGTCTATCTGGGCTCAGAAGATGCGATCCGCAAAGCGCTGGTCGAACGATATCCGCGTGATTCCTATACGCTGGCATCCAAGATCAATGCATTCCTGATGGCACCGACCGAAAAAGCCTGCAAGAAGCAGTTTTTCACTTCTCTGAAGCGTACAGGCGCAGGCTATTTTGATTATTATCTCCTGCATGCCCTGATGGAAAACAATTATAAGAAATACGACAAATTCCACATCTGGGATTTTGTAAAGGAACAGAAAGAGAAGGGCCTGATCAAACATTTTGGTTTCTCCTACCATGCCGGACCCGAGCTCCTTGATGAACTCTTAAGCAAGCATCCGGAAGTGGATTTCATACAGCTGCAGATCAACTACGCCGACTGGGAAAATCCTTCCGTCACATCGAGAGCCAATTATGAAGTTGCCAGGAAACACGGCGTTTCGATCACGGTCATGGAACCGATCAAGGGCGGTGCCCTGGCCAATCCGCCAAAGGAAGTTGAGAAGCTCTTCAAAGCGTATCATCCGGATATGTCCTGTGCATCCTGGGCGATCCGTTTCGTTGCTTCACTCGATGGCATCATCACAGTCCTTTCCGGTATGTCCAATATTGAACAGATGAAAGACAATCTCTCTTACATGAAAGACTTCAAACCGCTCAACGAAGAGGAACAGAAGATCATACAGGAAGCCCAGAGGATCTTAGGCCATTCCTCCACGATCCCTTGTACAGCCTGCCATTACTGCACCGAAGGCTGTCCGATGAAGATCGACATTCCGGAGATCTTCAAAGCGGTCAACAAGCAGCTCGGAAACGGCCAGGCACTGGAAGCAAAACAGGCTTATGAAAAAGCGATCCTGAACAAAGGAAAAGCATCCGACTGCATCAGCTGCAGGCAATGTGAAAATGCCTGCCCGCAGCATCTTCCGATCACGGAAAATCTGAAAAAAGCTGCTGAAATGTTTGAAGGATAGGAAGATCCTTTTTAAGAGCTTTTGATCGATATCTTCAAAAAGCTTCGCAGTTTATTGTGAAAAACAAGGAAAGGGGAAACTTCATGAAGATCTTATTTATCGGCAACAGCCACACATTCGTTCATTATGTGCCGCTTCGCGTGAAGGCTTACTTAGAAGAAAACGGTTTACAGACAGATGTGGTGATGCTGACACATCCCGGCATGGGACTTGACTGGCATCTGAAACAATCGCCAACCTGCTTCAATCTGATCTATGGCGATTACGATGCGGCCGTTCTGCAGCACAACGCACATCCCTTCCCGGGGAAAGAGTCACTGCTAAGCAGCGGCATCGAAATGAAAAAGCTCATTCCGGAAAAGACGAAAGTCTATCTCTATATGACATGGAGTGAAAAGAATAATCCGGAAGGTCAGACCATCATGAGCGAGTCATACGAAGAACTTGGCGAAAAGATCGGTGCAGCCATCTGCCCGGTCGGAGAGATCTGGTGGAAGGTGAAGGAAAACTACCCGGACGAGTTATACTTCGATGATGGCGAACACACATCCGTCTTTGGGGCTTCACTTGCCGCAGTGGTGATCGCTAGAACATTCTTAAATAACGCTATGTTCATGAAATAGGTTG
>DESX01000071.1 GCA_002362065.1 Solobacterium sp. UBA3303 | reverse complement strand
CCAAAGGATCAACTAAGCCGGCACGGCTTAGTTTTTCTTTGGATATCGCTCTTGAAACGCAGGTCCTGGTCACGACCCAGTAATATCTGTTTCCGCAATAAGATGTGAGCCTTGCCAGGTCTTTGTTGCTGCCCAGCTTCTGTAAAGCCCATTGTCTTCTGGAAGGGACTTTCCATTGTTTCCACAATACGATCCTTAACCTTGTACGAAGATGCGGAGAGATCCTGTTTTTCAGCAGTATCTTCATGTCTGCGATCGCAAAGTAATTGATCCATCCTCTGATGACCTGATTGAGTCTTTCGATCCTTTCTTTGAAACCGATGCTCCAGCTTCTTGAAGTGAGCTTTTTCAGATTTCTCATGAATTTGGAAACCGATTCTTCATGCGGTCTGGCTTTGTAGGATCCCGTCTTTCGATCATAATAGAAGCCAAAACCCAGATACTTAAGTCCGTTCGGTCTTGTCACCTTGGTCTTGGTCATATTGACCTTTAAAGACAGCTTCCTTTCGATCCATGAAGTGATGGATTTCATGACCCTGTTGGCAGCTGAAGATGAACCTGTAAGGATGACGCAGTCATCTGCGTATCTTGTAAAGCGTAGTCCTCTTGCCTCCAGTTCCTTATCCAGCTCATTGAGGATGATGTTGGATAATAGCGGCGAAAGATTGCCGCCCTGCGGCGTGCCCACTTCATTCTTTATCCTTTTGCCTTCAATCATCACATCAGCTTTAAGAAACTTGTAGATGAGTGATTCGACATCGCCGTCATTGATGATGTTGTGGACAAAAGACATCAGTTTGTCATGAGGCACGTTGTCGAAGAACTTCTCCAGATCGATATCGACGATGTAGTCGTATCCGTCATTGAGGTATTCTAAGACTTTGATGATGGCTTTTTCACACGATCGGTTCTCCCTGAAGCCGTAGGAATACTCAGATAAGTATGGTTCACACATTGGCGATAATACCTGCACCATCGCCTGCTGTATGACCCTGTCGATCACGGCAGGTATGCCAAGTTTTCTTTTCTTTCCGTTTGGCTTTGGGATCTCCACTCTTCTTACAGGCAAAGGATAGTATTCCCTTTTCCTGATAAGGTCTCTGATACTGTCAATGTTTTCTTTGAGATAGTCTTCAAGTTCGTATACGCTCATTGAGTCGACTCCCGCGGAGCCCCTGTTGGCATAGACGGCCTTGTAGGCTTTTTCAATGTTTTCATCAGACAGTATCTGCTCCAGTAACTTTGACATTGCCCTGTGTCTTACTCCTTTCCGTTCTTCCCTTATCTTCTTCTTAAGTTTATGAGCCTTGGATGATGAATACGTCATCACCTGTGCTCTGTCAGAAATGATAAGAGAACTTTCTTCATTCATTTGACACGAAATGATTGTTCAGCCCTTCCTCTTATTCAGAGTACTATGGCCTCTGCTGACTTCCTGCGGCAAACCTTTTTCGACTGACTTACTATAGGTGTTTTAAACCGTTTAGGCTCATCATCCGCAGGACCTCACGGGATAAGCCATACATCTTTCCCCGTTTACTCTCCTGATTTACCCTTATGGGTTACAGTTGCCTATTGGGACTTCGATGTCTGTAGCCATCTCATCCGCCATAAGAGCCTTGATATCAGGTTTCTGTTCGTAGAGCCACGGTTTCGCTATCCCTTCTTCTCTCCGCTTCCTCACGGAAGTCAGGCTTGGGAGTCGCTATCGGATTCACCGGCAACAGGTGCTCCTTGGGACTTTCACCCTAGATGTATGACATGCCCGTCATACTAAAAAAGCTGGTCGTGATCGATCAGCTTTGTCATTTATAGGACGAGTTCGCCATCCTTCATGATGACTTTGTTTCCGGCCTTGATGGTCGGATCATTGGTGACGATGTCGAAGTGGCCGGCTGCCTCCTGTTTGCCACCCAGGCCGATATTCCTGCCCATGCCGATGTGGAAGGTATGGAAGGCGGATTCATCTTCGATGTAGGAGATGCCTCTGGTCTTGGAGATGCGGTTGAGACCGATACCCAGTTCTCCCGGTTTATACATATTTTCTGAGTTGAAGGAGGCGATGTAGTCAAGCAGCTTCCTTGCGTCGTTTCCTTTGGAAGTGGCGGAGACGATCTTGCCTTTTTCAAAGACGATCTTCACGGTGTGATCGACCAGACCAAGATAGCCGAAGGATCCATCGAGATATAAGACGCCATGGGTCTTGTCCTCGTTTGGTGCGACGAAAACTTCAAAGGAGGAGGAGCCGATCAGGCCTTTGCGTGCCGCCTTGCCATTGAAGTAGCCGGGTTTCCTTCCTTCGATGTCGAAGTACATGTCGGTACCTCGTTTCGTCGTGATGTGAACGGTCTTTGTATTGTTTAAGACATTGATGATCTTTCTTGCATCGCGATAGGTGACTCGCGGATCCATCTGGATGAAGTCGTTTTCCAGCAAGGAAGAACCATCCGAACAGGATAGCGGAAGGGATAAAAACCTTGCGCCTTTTTTCACCGCTGTTTTGATCGCATTGGTCGTGATGAAAGAGAAATCAGTGGCACCGATGATGACATCTTCCTTGCAGAAGACATCGGTCATGTTTTCGATGACATCGCCTTTTTGTATGAGCTGGGAGTTTAAGATCGTCACCTTCAGGTTGGCGTCTGCCCCATAGGCCCAGCGCTTGATCGCGTCGGCTTCTTTCATATGTGTCTCATCCGTTATGAAATGGATCATCTCATCTTTTTTCACGTTGAGCCAGTCATGTAAAATTATGGATACACCTTTATCGATATTGATCATATCTGAAAATCTTCCTTTTTCCGTTAAAATGATACAATAATCTGGAAAGATATGAAAACAAGAAGAACCTTACCGAAATACGATTATTCGAAACCGATCAAACTTCTGCAGTATAAATCACCGCGTTTTGACATCATTTTCTATTCGGCGCTGTTAAGTGGAATGATGCTGGCGATCATCTGGCTGTTGTTCCTGCATGACGGCAAATTCGCGATCAACTTCGTATTGTGGAGAGTGTTGATCTGTATACCACTGGTGATGTTATCTTACTGGGTCAAGGAACTGCTCGATGAGCTCAGGGTCTATCCGGGAAAGCTGATGAAGAAGCATATCTGGACTCTGAAGGAGCTCATGGAGATGACCGGCAAGGATGAAAAACAGACCATGTCCATCATGAATCATGTCCTTGAATCCTGCTTCATCGTTGATCAGAAAAACGTAAAGAAATAGTGAAAAATGTTTCAGTGCTTGTGTAAAATTTGCAAGCACTTTTTTATAGCGCTATAATAAAAATACTAAGGGGGATTTAAACTTATGCTAATCAGATTAATTGGCGTAGCTATCGTTGTGCTCGGCCTCATACTGAAGTTCGATACGATCGCAACTGTAGTTCTCGCCGGAATCGTCACCGGACTTGTCGGTGGTATGGGCATCATGGACATCCTTACAACATTAGGAAATTCCTTCGTTACCCAGAGAACTGCCACACTGTTCGTTTTGACCTTACCTGCTATCGGTATTTGTGAAAGATATGGTCTGAAGGAAAAAGCTATCGACTTTATCCGTTCGATCAAGTCTGCAACTGCCGGCAGAGTCATTATCGTTTATGAACTGATCAGAACTCTGGCTTCTGCGTTCTCCATCCGTCTGGGTGGCCATCCGCAGTTTGTCCGTCCGGTCGTTGTTCCAATGGCAGAAGGTGCTGCTGTTGCCAAGTACGGCGAGATCAACGACGAGATGCAGGACATCATCAGAGGCGGTTCTGCCGGTGCTGAAAACTACGGTAACTTCTTTGCACAGAACTGCTTCATGGGCTCATCAGGCACACTGCTGATCGTTTCGACATTAGTCGGTTTAGGCTATGAAGTCGACGCTCTGCAGATCGCGCGCTGGTCTATCCCGGTAGCGATCATTTCCGTGGTTCTGGGTGCCATCAGAAACCTGTGGCTGGACAAACAGCTTGATGCTGCCAGCAAAGGAGGTAACAAATAATGACATTTGCTCAGATCTTAGGTGAAGTCTTCTATTGCATTATCGGTTTAGTCTTCATCCTTGTCGGTGTCAAAGCTTTAAAGGATGACGGCTGTTCAAAGAAAGTCACAACTGCTGCTTTCTGGTTCTTGCTTGCCTTCACATTCATCTGCGGTCCGTGGGTACCTAAATGGCTGGTCGGTGCTGCGATCGTCGTCATGGCTTGCTTAACTGCCATCGGCGGTGTCGTTCAGTCCAAGAACGATGTACCGGATCCTAAAACTGTCAGAGCCAATGCGGACAAGTTTGGTTTCAAGATCTTCATTCCGGCTGCCTGTATCGCTTTGGTTGCAGTCGTCGGTGCGACTCTTGGTTCCAAGGTCCCTGCTTTATCATGGTTAACAGCGAACAACGCGATCGGTCTTTCCGGTGTCGTTGCATTATGCGCTGCGATCTTATTGACGAAATGTGATCCGAAGTATGCGGCTATCGATGGCGCAAGGCTGATGGACAACGTTTCAACAACAGGTATCTTACCTCAGTTATTATCTGCATTAGGTGCATTGTTTACAGCAGCCGGTGTCGGCGATGCGATCTCTTACTATGTTTCGATGGTCGTTCCTGAAAACAACATCCTGATCGCTTGCTTCGTCTATTGCTTAGGCATGGCTTTATTCACGATGATCATGGGCAACGGCTTTGCAGCCTTCTCAGTCATCATGGTCGGTGTCGGTGTTCCGTTCCTCATTTCCAAGGGAGCTGATCCGGTCGTTGTCGGTGCATTAGGCCTGACTGCTGCATATTGCGGCACACTGTGCACACCAATGGCAGCCAACTTCAACATCGTTCCTGCAGCATTGCTGGAGACCAAGAACAAATATTCTGTCATCAAGTCACAGATCCCGTTCGCTATCTGCATGCTGTTAGTCCATGTCGTTCTGCTTTACATATTTGCGTTCTAATTCATTTTAAGGAGGAAATATGAAGATCTTGCTTACAGGTTTTGAACCTTTCGGCGGCGAATCCGTCAATCCGGCACAGGAAGCGGTGCAGTTAGTCAAAGATGAGATCAAGGGTGCACAGGTCGTCAAGTGCTATGTACCTGTCGTATTCGGGAAGGCGATCGAGACCGTTCACGAAGCGATGAAGAAGGAAAACCCGGATGTCGTCCTTTGTATCGGCCAGGCCGGCGGAAGATATGAGATCACGCCGGAGAGAGTTGCCATCAACTGCGATGACGCAAGGATCCCGGATAACGAAGGCAATTCGCCAGTCGATCAGCCGGTCTTTGCGGACGGTGCGCCTGCATATTTCTCGACCCTTCCGATCAAAAAGATGGTCGAATACATCAAGGCTGCCAATGTTCCGTCTGCCATTTCCAATACAGCCGGTACGTATGTCTGCAACCATCTGATGTATGGTGTACGCTACTACATCGAAAAGGAATTCCCGAACACGATCGGCGGATTCATGCATGTACCGTTCTTACATGAACAGGTCATGAACAAAAAAGAGACTGCGTCTCTTTCCAAAGATGATGTCGTCAAAGGCATTGAAGCTGCACTTGAAGCCATCGTTGATTCGTTAAGCTAAAGTAAAGGGAGCTCAGATTCAGCTCCCTTTCTTCTTTCTATGTGGGGTCCTAGACCCGTTTTTCAAATGTGGCGATCAAAGCTTCGATCAGTGCAGAGCGGAAACCCAGTTTTTCCAGAGTCCTGACACCTTCGATCGTCAATCCGGCAGGGGAACACACGGAATCCTTGATGGCACCCGGGTGCTGCTTTGTTTTCAGGTAGAGCTCAGCCGTTCCTTTCATCATCTCCGCCGCATAGACGTAGGCATCCTTGCGGCCGACACCGCACTGCACCGCGCCATCCGCCAGGGCTTCAATGAACATGGCCGCAAAGGCCGGACCGCAGCCGGTGACACTGCCGACGGCAGGCATCAGATGTTCATCGGATTCCAGTAATGTGCCGGATGTTTCCATGAGTTTCAGGAAAAAGTCACGGTCTTCTTTCTTTACATCATCAGAGAAGGTATATAAGCTCAGTCCGCTTCCCACCGATACCGGCATATTCGGCATGATGCGGATGACCGGATGATCAAAGAACATTTTCTTTAATACGGCGATGTCCTTGCCGGCGACCATCGAAACGATGATGTAGTCATCTTTCCTTTCTTTCAGGATGTCTTTGATTCCTTCGTACATTACAGGAAGGATCTGCGGCTTGACGCCCAAAAAGATATAATCAGCTTCTTTGGCGATGGTTTCATTGTCACAGACTTCACCGCCGATCTTTTCCTTCAAAGCCTTCGCTTTTTCCTTGTGCCTGTTGGCAAGCAAGATCCTTGTATCCATGCCGCTGTTGTATGCGGCAGTCGCCAGGGCTGAGCCCATAAAGCCTGTTCCGATAAATCCGATCGTTTTCATAGATTTCTCCTCATATCTTCTTTCATCATATTTCATTTTTGTTTTGAAAGAAACTGATCAGGGGTACGAAAAAAGATCCTTGCGGATCTTATTGATAATAAAGGACAGCCAGGATACTTGGACCTGTATGGCAGCCGATGACCGGACCGATCGACATGATCGAGACGTCCGCTTCCGGATGCCTTGCCAGGATCTTCTCTTTCATCTCCTGCGCTTCTTCCGGACAGTTGCCATGGCCGACGACGATCTTCTTATCGATGTCCTGTTTCCAGTCAGAATCGATCTTTTTCAATAAAGCTACGATCGACGATTTTCTGCCACGCAGCTTGCCGGCAACGTAGAGCTTTCCTTCTTCATCGACCGACAATAACGGCTTGATCTGCAAAGCGGAACCGATCGCGGCAACGGCCGGTGAGATCCTGCCGCCCTTGATCAGGTAGTCGAAGTTGTCGAGCGTGAACCAGTGGGCAACGTTCCTTCTTGAGTAGCTGCACCACTCGTAGAGTTCGTCGATCGTATAGCCTTCCTTCTGGCGCTTCAAAGCTTCATAGACGAAGAACGCTTCACCTAAGGATGCGCAAAGCGAATCGATGCAGTAGATCTTGGAATCAGGATACTGATCCTTGAGATCGCGGCAGATGAAGGAAGCCGTATTGTACGTTCCTGACAGACCGGATGTGAAACAGATGTATAAGATATCCTTTCCTTCCTTCAAGGCAGCTTCAAAACTGTTCATATAGGTATCCGGTGAGATCGAGGAAGTCTTGACGTCGACTTTCGTATTCAGCAGGGAATAAAATGTCTGATGGTCGATGTTTCCCTCCGGTCCGTAGACATAAGCTTTGTTATCCAAAAGGATCTCCATCGGGAGGATCTTGACTTCCGGAAGGCCTTTGATAAGCTCTTCATCCAGGTCGGCTGTTGCATCGGTAAAGATCTGATAGTCTTTCATAGCGTAACAATAAAAATATAATATGAAAACGCATTTAAATCAATGCATCTGCAGATAATCAGCGCTCAATTTTACAAGAAAAAGGATAATATTATATCAATGAACACTTCTGTAAAAACGGCGTTAAAAGATTCGCTTGTCATCATGCCCGGCTATATCGTACTTGGTATCGGTTTTGGCGTGCTGATGAATGCCAGGGGATTCGGACTTCTGCATAGTTTTCAGATGGCTTTGTTCATCTATGCGGGGTCCATGCAGTATGTCGGCGTTGAACTTTTAGCTCTTCCGGCAACCTATCTGAATACCTTCATCATGACCATCATGGTCAACATCAGACACCTGTTCTATGGCATCGGGATGCTAAGCCGCTACAAGGTTTTGAAGAAACACAGGATCTATGACATCTTCGCCTTGACCGATGAGACCTTTTCGATCGTCTGCAATAAAAACATGAAGGGCTTAAGCAGACAGGATTACTATTTCTGTCTGTCTTTGTTCAATCATCTTTACTGGATCACGGGCTGTGTCTTAGGGAATGTGCTTGGTGATATCCTGCCGTTTGATTATACGGGCATTGAATTTTCCATGACGGTATTATTTATCGTCATCGTGGTCGACCAGTGGGAGAAAAACGATGATCATCTGCCGGTCCTTTTGAGCTTTGCCATTTCGATCCTTTGTCTTGCCTATTTTGGAAGAGACAATTTCCTTCTTCCGTCGATGGTCTTCATCATCGTGATGCTGTACCTGTTAAGAATGATCCGGGGTGCAGATCATGCATAGCTACATCCTGATCGCCATCATGGCTTTGACAACGATCGCCATCCGTTTCCTGCCATTCATCCTCTTTTCAAAGAAGACGCCGTCTTTCATCCTGTATCTTGGAAAGGTGCTTCCGTATTGCACGATGGCGATGCTGGTGGTCTTCTGCTTCCGAGATACTGATACTTCATCACTGTATAACTGCATGCCGGAGATCCTCGCGGGGATCTATGCGGTGCTGCTGCAGAAGTGGAGACACGATTCGACACTGACGATCGTATCGGCAACCGTTTTGTATATGCTGCTGGTGCAGAGAGTTTACCGCTGAACGATGGAAACATCGTTTTTTTGTTACAAAGGATCTCTCAGTCTGATCTGATATCTGTTTCCATGTAAAATAAAAGCTATGAAGATCATCATCATACGACACGCAGACCCGGATTACGAAACAGACACTTTAACCAGGACCGGTATAAAAGAAGCGGAAGCACTGATCCCGCGCATGGAAAAGATCCATGGCGACTATTACTATGTCTCTCCTTTGGGAAGGGCAAGACAGACTGCAGAAATTGCTTTGTCAAAGACAGACATCAAACCGATCGTTCTTGATTTCCTGAGGGAATTTCCTGCCCGGATCGAACACAAGCGCGACCCGGAGACCGGCACGCATTGCTGGGACTGGCTGCCTCTGGACTGGGCAGAAGATCCGAAGTTCTATGACACTGAGACTGCCTTTGATCATCCTGTCATGCAGGCAGGGGATGTAAAGGGCTGCTACGAAAAAGTGATCGAGGGATTCGATCAGCTCCTGATCGAACATGGCTACAGGAAAAAGGGAAAGCTTTTTGAAGTCCTGTATTCAAACCACAAGACGATCGTATTATTCTGCCACTTTGGTGTGGAATGCGTCTTCTTATCTTATCTGTTGAACATCTCACCGATGCCTTTGTGGCATGGCTTTGTTGCACCGCCTGCTTCCGTGACGACGATATACACGGAGGAACGTGAGCAGGGCATCGCTTCCTTTAGGGTGCAGAGCTTTGGTGACATCTCCCATCTTTATGCAAAAGATATGGAGCCTTCCTTTGCGGCAAGATTTTGCGAATGTTACGAAGATGAAAGCAGGCACTAGATGAAGATCACAGTCTACTTAGGCGCAAATACCGGCCATGATCCCGCACTTTCCAAAGCGGTCAAAGAGCTGGGTGAATGGATCGGCCAAAACGGCCATGACCTTGTCTATGGCGGGTCAATGAATGGCCTGATGGGGATCCTGGCGAAAGCCGTGAAAGAAAGCGGCGGCAAAGTCACGGGTGTGGAACCGCAGTTTTTCATCGATGCCGGTTTTCTGAACGATGAGGTCGATGAACTCTTCGTCACCGAAGATATGAGCGAGCGAAAGAAAAAGATGATCGAACTTGGCGATGCCTTCATCGCCTTCCCGGGCGGTACCGGAACTTTGGAAGAGATCGCTGAAGTCATGGCGAAGGTATCCTTAAAACACCTCAATGCTCCATGCATCCTCTATGATCTGAATGATTACTATGAAGGGCTCAGGATACAGCTTGCAAAGATGAGGGAGCTTGGCTTATCCAGTGAAGAACGGCAGAAGGGCATCATCTTCGCAAACGATCTGAGGCAGATCGAAGCGATCCTGAAGGATCATTAAAAAAACGGAACAAAAAGAAAAGATATCGTTTTCCATTGGGATCCCGATATCTTTTTTTGAATGTTTTTATTTTCTGGTGACTTCGTCGCCGTAGATCGTCTTCCAGTCGTTGGCCATGGAGATCGCTACCCAGCCGTTCTCTTCGCAGCTTGTCTTCATCTTGGCTGCTTTTTCAATGTTGCCGTTTTCTCTGACGACATCGTCACAGCAAAGCATGAAGGCCATGGCTTTGTGCGGGTTGTTGGAGCAGGTGTAGGTCGCCATCGAGAAGTCGCCGGAAGAATTGCCGAAGGCAAGTACCGGCTGCATGCCGATCTCCTGGGCAATCGCCGTGACCTTGTTCATCTTGAGATTCTTGATGATGAATTCGCCTGCCAGGATCAACTCATCGTCGCTCTTGAAGTTGTAGCTCAGTCCGTCTTCTGTCGTGTCGGTGCTGCTCGTTGTCAGTAATTCATTCGATCCGATGATCTGGTTGGCCGGGATATGCATGAAGTCTAATCCGGCTAAGGCTCCGCGGACGATCAGTCTGTCCGTACCGGATACGATGTAAGTCTTGAATTCGTTTTCCTGCAGGAATTCGATGATCTCGACCATCGGCAGATAGAAGGCATCACCGCGATTCATATTGTTGTAGCCCGGTGAAGGGGTCTGGCCGAAGTCTTTGACATAGGAATAGAAGTCTTTAACGCTCATTCCTTTAAAGGCGGAAGCGATCCCTCTGCCATGCAGATAATCGAGGCCTTCCGGATAGGAACCGGTGTCGATGAATTCCTGAACTTTTTCAGCAGCTTCCTTTTCGAAATCCGAAGCCGTATAATTCGGGTCTTCATAGACTCTGTGCATCAGCAGCATATGATCAAAATAGACCGGGTCGGTCTCGCAGAATAATGTACCGTCCAGATCGAAGACTGCGATTCTTTCTTCGACCGGAATGAAGTTGGCAGAGGCAGGGTCAGTGACGTCCTTTACATATTCTTCAAGGGCAGTCTTTGCCGGTGCATCTTCGTTCCATAAGGACAGCCAGTTTTCTTCTGCCGGTGTCTGTTCAGCAGCTTCAGTTTCCGGCTGTACTTCCGGTTCGGGCTGTGTGGCTGCTTTCTGGTTGAGACTTTGAACATATAAGATGCTGACAAGGGCCAGCAGGCACATCGATACGATGGCCGTTATTTTCCATGTTTTGTTTTGTTCCATATAAACTCCTTTGAATAGTACTGCCGCAAATATGCGGTTCGCCAATAAACATTATAGACTGATATCTGCAATTACGGTCCTTATTTTTCCTGGCAAAGTCCGGAAAAGTGTTTTTTGATCTGTTGTGATTTCTGTTTATGAGAGTCTTAAATGTATGTTGTTTTGCAGGACAAATATATTAAAATAGATTCATCAAAAGGAGACCGAAAAAATGGGAATCGTTGTCTTTGGTGCAGTGTTTGTCGATATCAAGGGTTATCCGATCGACCAGTACATCCCTTCCGGCAGAAATGTCGGCAGAGTCATCCAGGTACATGGCGGTGTCAGCCGCAATGTGGCAGAGGATATTGCCAATCTGGAACTGAGGCCTACCTATGTGAGCGTTGTTGATGATACCGGCATCGGCCAGGATGTCATCGACAAGCTGAAACGTCATAAAGTCAATACCGACTACATCGTCAAGACACCGGATGGTCTTGGGACCTGGCTGGCGATCTTTGACAATAACGGCGATGTCGTCGCTTCCATTTCCAAACGTCCGGATCTTTCAAGGATCGCCGAAGTCATTAAAGAACACGGCGATGAGATCATTTCCAATGCCGATTCGGTGGTCGTTGAGATCGACATGGAACCGGATCTGCTCAACGAGATCTTTGATCTGGCGGAAAAATATCACAAACAGATCTTTGCGGTCGTCTCCAATATGTCGATCGCAATGGAAAGAAGAGACCTGCTTTCCAAAGTTTCCTGCATCGTCTGCAACGAACAGGAAGCCGGCCTTCTGTTCTCCGATGAATACGAGGGTCTTCCGATCGAGGAACTGGAACAGAAACTCAGCGAAAACATCGGCAATGCCGATATCGATAAGATGGTCGTCACTCTGGGCGACCGCGGTGCCGTCTACGCAGAGCGCAGCGGCGCACATGGCTTCTGCCCGCCTTTGAAGGTGGATGTCATCGATACGACCGGTGCAGGTGATTCCTTCTTCGCCGGTATCGCTGTCGGACTCACCTATGGAAAGTCCCTGAAGGAATCCTGCAGCATTGGTACGCGTCTGGCTTCTGCCGTCATCGCGACCAAGGAGTCGGTCTCGCCGCGTTTCCAGCCGGCGGAGTTCGGACTTCCGCAGATGGATGAATGAAACAGAAAATAAGACAGGCCGAGATCTACGTCGGACTGAAAGATTCTGAGAGTCATAAACAGATCTACGAAAAAGAAAGATACATTTCCGTGCTCAAAAATGTCTGTCATTCCTACCGCACGGCTTTTTCCTATGATGTGATCGAAGGCGGCTACTTCCATGAAGACGGAACTTACGTCGAAGAGACTTCCCTGAAGCTCACGATACTCAATACGCCGGAAGAGATCGTCAAAGAGATCGCAAAGGATCTTTGTGCCTTCTTTCATCAGGAATCGGTGATGGTGACTTACCTTGAACCGGACGTGGAGTTCATCAGCGAAAACATATGATCGCCTTTTACATCAGAACGAAACAGGATCTCATCGATGCGATCAAAGAATATGGCATCATTCCTTTCTTTTCCAACAATATCAAAGGCTTTTCGATCGAGGAACATTGCGACCCGAAAGCCTATTTCGGCGAGGAACCGGGTGTCTGGGAATGGAAGGGACCGATCATTCAGGAGATGCACTGCGCTTATGGAAAATTCTTTCTGAAGAAGGCGGCTTTCGTCAAGAAAGAGTGGTACTTTGATCTTGCGAACTACCGCAGAGATGGCTATGACTTCGATGCCAGGGTATCGGATGGTCTTGTCAACTACAACGAAGAATTCTTATATAACATCATTTCCTCAAAACATTCCATCCTTTCCAAAACGGCCAAGGCGATCGGCGGCTATGTGAAGCCAAGAGAAAAAGGCAAGGATGCCTGGGTCCCGCGGAAGGGCTTTGATACGACGATCAATGCCTTGCAGATGAAGGGCTATGTACTGATCACCGACTTTGATTACGAGACCGACAAGGATGGCGAGTTCTATGGCTGGGGCATCGCCAGATATGCGACCAGTGAGGAATGGTTTGGCAAAAACTTTGCGAAGCACTGTTATAAAAGGACTCCTGAGGAGTCCTATGAACGTCTGTATAAGCAGATCAGAAAACTGACGGGTGCCGATGAATATCAGATAAAGAAATTCCTTGGCTAAGACTTTTTGTAATTCTTTGCCCGTTCAAACATCTTCGGATCGACATGGCAATAGCCATCCGGATTCTTGTAGAGATAATCCTGATGATATTCTTCCGCAACCGTGAAGTTTTCAAGCGGCAGAAGCTCGGTCAGGATCGGCTTGTCATATTTTGTTTCCAGCGCAGATAATGCGTTTTTTATGATGGATTCATCTTCCTTATCAGTGAAGTAGATGCCGGTGCGGTACTGATGGCCGATGTCATGACCCTGCTGGTCAAGAAGGGTCGGATCGATGATCTCAAAGAAGAGTTCAAGGATCTCGCTCAGAGAGATGACCTGTTCATCATAAAGCACTTCCACGGTCTCGGAAGCGGAAGAACGGTGGGCCTTGAGGTCTTCGTAGGATGGTGAGGCGATATCGGAATTGGCATAGCCGACGGTCGTTTCTTTGATGCCTTGAATCAAAGAAAGATAGTGCTCCACGCCCCAGAAGCAGCCGCCTGCCAGATAGATCTTTTTCATGTCTCTATTATAGACTTTAAGGCTGTTTTAAGGCGGTACAATGCACGAAAAGGATACATTGGGTATAATTGATAGGGGGAGGTATCAATATGTTTCAAAACAAAAATAAAGCCTTCATCCTGTTTGTTGCGGCATTTATGGTGATGCGTTTCATCCTTATGTATCTGTTTACAGCGGTCTTTGATGGAAACGCATACCAGTTCAGTGTTTACAACGATGTCATGATGCCGCTTCTTATGGCGGCGATCATCGGCTATGTCTTCATCTATAGACAAAAATGATCACAAAACAAGTCTGAAACAATAATGAATAATCAGACAAGGAGGTATTTTGTATGAATGATTATACGATCTACTATGGACTGACTTTCCTGGCCTTCATTCTGACCTTTGGTGCGCAGTTATATATCCAGTCGACTTATGCGAAGTATTCCAAGATCGCCAACAAGAGCGGACTGACTGGCGCAAGGACGGCCAATGAGATCTTATACAGGAACGATCTGTCCAATCTGAGCATCAGAGAAGTTAACGGTACCTTATCTGATCACTATGACCCGAACGGTCTCAATATTTCCTTATCTCAGCACAACTATGAAGCAGCTTCGATCGCTGCAATGGCAGTGGCAGCCCATGAATGCGGTCACGCCGTGCAGGACAAGGAGAACTATACATTCTTAAAGATCCGCTCCTCTTTGGTGCCGGTCGTCAACTTTGCCTCATATGGCGGCTACTTTGCGATTATGATCGGTGCCTTCTCCGGCATCCTCAATCTGATCTATGTGGGCATCCTGCTCGAGTGTGTGATCCTGCTGTTTCAGCTGATCACTCTGCCGGTCGAATTTGACGCATCCGCAAGAGCCCTGCGCATGATCAAAGACTATGGCCTGGCTGATGAAGAAGAGCTCAAGGGCTGCAAAACGGTCCTTACGGCAGCAGCTTTGACCTATGTGGCTGGCGTTGCCTCTTCATTATTGCAGATCCTTCGTCTGGTCCTGATCTATGGAAGACGCGACAGGAGGGATTAATGACAAACTATAAGATCATGATCGCTCAGCTTGAAGCGCTGAGCGAATCTTCAAAAAACTACATCCCGCTTTTATCCAACGCCTCAGCTTTGATCAATGAATCCATGAAGGACCTCAACTGGGCAGGCTTTTATCTGGTCAAAGACGGTGCGCTTCTCTTGGGGCCGTTTCAGGGAAAGACAGCCTGTGTCAATATCGCAAAAGGAAAAGGCGTGTGCGGCACAGCGTTTGAAAAAGATGAGACGCAGTTAGTCAGAAACGTACACGAATTCCCGGGCCACATCGCCTGTGACAGCGCATCGAATTCCGAGATCGTCGTACCGATCCACCAAAATGGTGAAGTCGTTGCGGTGCTTGACATCGATTCGCCGCTGCTTCAACGCTTTGACGAGACGGACAAGGAAGGTCTTGAAGCCTTCGTAAAGAAGCTGGAAGAACTCATTGAATGGTAGAGAAAAGCCTTTGACCTGATACCGACTTTTCTGGCTAAAGAAAACAAAAGATTCATCACGTCAAAGATCTCCGGGGGTTCCTCTGCTGACAAAGTGGACGCCATAGAGTATCTGAGGCAGGCTCATATTGTAAATAAAGTGTTCAATGTGGAAACTCCGTCGCTTTCGCTTTCGGGATACGCAAAGCAGTCACAGTTCAAATTGTTTCCGGAAGATATCGGAATCGTTACCTGCATGTATGGACCGGAAATGGCCATAGCTATAAACAAAGGCGACCTTGGTCAGGGGAAAGGGGCGATATATGAAGCATCTGTGTTTGATGCGCTGAATAAAGCGGGTAAGTCAGTATATTACTTTGCGAAGGAAAGCGGGCTTGAGATCGATTATGTCATTTCCTATAACGGATATGCAACTCTGATCGAAGCAAAAGCCAAAAGCGGTAATACAAAATCCAGCAAAACAGTCATGGCTCATCCGGAACACTATGGTAAAACAAAGCTGATCAGGATCGGGGGTTACAATGTCAAAGAAAAAGGAGATATCCTGACGATACCGCACTACATGACCTATTTGCTTGGAAAAACAGAAGAAAACTTCTGCATATAAAAGTTTTCAATCACCGGTCCATTTTTCCTTAACGGAAAGTTTGGACAGGTAATTGAGATAGGAAGGATGATCTTTCGATGTACTATCGACAATGAGCTTTTCAGCATCATCTGCCATATCATAGACCAGTGACTTTAACTGGTCTTTTATATCGATGTCCTGATCAAGTCCGATCGAAAGGATCTGGGAAACAAAGCCCAGTGTGGAAGCCGTGTAGTACAGACCATTGAAGTCATTCGCGTTTTCATAGGGATCAAGGACCCTTGTGTTCCTTTCGTTGGTCAGATAGACAACGATCAGATCTCTTGAAGGATCGATCATGACCAAAGTCCCGGTCCAGCCCTGATGGCCGATCGTGAAGGAAGAAGCGTCCGATCCGAAATACCAGGATCTTTGATCGTCTCCCTGTCTTGCCCAACCAAGGCCGTTGTTCGCGTTGTCGTGAGACAGCGGGGAGATGAAGGCGTCGATGACGTTTTGATCAAAGAAGCGGTATCCGCCATAGCCGCCTGTCAGCATGAGTGACGCGAGTTTTCCTAAGTCGGTCGCATTTGAGAAGAGCCCCGCATGGCCGGATACGCCGTTCATGGAATAATAGGCCATCTCATCGTGGACTTCCCCCTGCAGAGTGTATTCGCGGATGCCCGGGAAGTATACGACGCCATCCCTGGTGTTGCCGTTTAATTCGGTTGCGGCACAATCTTCCTTCGTATAGCCATGACGCAAAGGTTCATAGCTGATCCTTGATAATCCAAGAGGTTCAAAGAACTCTTTTTTCATATAGGTATCAAGATCCATTCCGCTGACTTCTTCGATGATGAAGGCCAGGGTCATGTAATCGACATCGGAGTACAGGTATTTTGTTCCCGGTCTTCTTAAAAGCGGCGTTTCAAAGATGGCCTGCAGGGTATTGCGTCTGGTTTCATCACTATGTTCACTTCCCGAATACAGAAGGTTGTATCCTTCTTCCGGCAGATAGTCCTGGCTTGGGGCATTGACATAGATGTTGAAGTAGCGCGGTGCACTCGGGAAGCCTGCCTGATGGCTGATCAGATCTTTGATGGTGATCGAAGCCTTCCACTCTTTCATGGTCTCCAGGGATACCTGCTGGCCAAAGTCATAGCAGAAATCAAGCACGTCTTCATAGAAGCCTTCACCAAGGTATTCGTATGCCTTGTCATACAGCGAGATCTTTCCTTCACTGATCAGTTTCTGCAAGGCGTAGTTTGCCGAAAACATCTTCGTTACGGATGCAAGGTCGTACATCGTATCGTTGTTCGCCTTGATGCCCTCTTTTATCCTTGTGCCATCCGGTTCATAGGAATTGAGGTCGCCCCAGGTATTGGCGTAGACGAGCTTGCCATGGCGAAGCACAGCCAGCTGGGCAGAAGAAAAGCCGTGTTCGATATCGCTTTGAATGATGTCGGAGATCAGCTCAAAAGCCTCTTCATGGAAGCCTTCTTCCTTGAGATCACCCTTAATGACTTCAGGATAAGGAACACAGACCTCAACTGCATTTTGAAGATCCTTTGGCTGAATATGAGAGATCTGTATGTCGTTCATTCCATTTAAGGCGATCTTTGAATAATCGATCCTATAGGATGCGCCGGCTTCAAATTTCTCTTCGCATTTAAAGGAGTTTATATATAAGTCAAAGGATGAGACCTCTTCACTTACTTTGATGTAAAGCGTTCCCTGATCTGCATAGCCCTTGAAGGACAAAATGGAGTTCATGGCGAGCGTATCATCGACCTTGCCAAGGCGGTCAGGGAAAAAGGTTTCTTTCTGCCATGAATAGGAAGGGATCGTTTCGATCTGCTCGACTTCAAAGGAAGAGTTTTCTTCACTCTCCATAACGGTTTCTTCCATAGGGACCTCCTTTTTCTTTTCACAGCCGCTTGTGATCAGTAAGAGGGCAGCAAATAAAATGATCAGGATCTTTTTAAGCTTCATACACTCATTTTACCGCAAGAGGAATATGCTATAGTAATGGATATGGATAACGTACTGATGGCAAATGTGCTGACCATCATCGGACAGCTGGTGACATTCTACTCTTCGACGCGTCAAAACAAGAAGGCGATCCTTTCCTTTCAGATCCTTGCGATGTTGTTCATGTCGGCGGGTTCTTTATTGTTGAAGGGTTACAGTGCGATCGTCATGGATGGCATTGCGATCACCCGCAATCTGATGTCGATCTTTTCTTTGTCCTTCCCGGGCCAGACCTACGTCTTTATCGCTATCGCGGTGATCCTTGGTGTGGGTTTCAACAATATCGGTCCATTGGGTTTGCTGCCGTTAGTGGCAAACATCACCCAGTCGATCGTCGTATTAAATAACAAGGCTTCCGCAAGGCAATTGCAGTTCATGTTTGCTTTCGTGTCGTTTTGCTGGGGCGTATACAATCTTGTGATCAAAGCCTATGCCGGTGCGGCGTTCGATCTCATCAATATGTGTTCCTTCCTATACAACGGTATAAGGAACAAGGAAAAATGAGCCTGTGAAAACAGGTTTTTCTTTACAGAAAAAAATTTGAAAAAATTTAGCACTCATCACTTGACATTGCTAAAAAGAAGGACTATAACATAATTGTACAAGGAAATAAGAGAAGAACCTAGGTAAAGATATAGATTCCAAACCCTCCATTCCCTTGCTTAAAAACATAGTTCATTTGATATGAACAATGAATTAAGTAAAGGAGGTAAATGACTATGTTAACACCTAAAGTATTTGAAGAAAACTTATTTGATGATTGGTTCAATGGATTCGATCTTATGGACCGTGAAATGGAGCGGATGAACCGCAAGCTCTATGGCAAACATTCCGGCAGAGAGATGCTGATGGATGTAAATGAGAAAGATGACCACTATGATGTGGAGATCGATCTGCCGGGCTTCAAGAAGGAAGACATAAGCGTTGAATTGAACGATGGCTACATGACGATCACCGCTTCCAAGGGTATCGAAGAAAATGATGAAAACAAGAAGGGCAAAGTCGTTCGTCAGGAAAGATATGCGGGTACTTTGTCAAGGACCTTCTATGTCGGTGAAAATGTGACAAGCGAAGAGATACACGGCAAGTTTGAAGATGGCGTATTGAAACTGAGCATTCCGAAAAAGGAGACCGAAAAGCTGGCCAATAAGAACACCATCATGATCGAATAACGACAAAGGCACAGGTTGATCCTGTGTCTTTTTTTCAGCAGGGACCCTCAGGCCCCTTTTGTTTTCTTTGAAGCTGCTGCTTGGAATTCAAGGCCTGATACTGCCGGCAGAAATCCATGACGCCTGGTTCGTGATAAGATATAGATATGGCAACTTTTTCAGCGATCATCGGTGTGATCACTCTGACATTTTCGCTTCTGATCTATGAGCTTGATCTTTTATGGCTGATACTTGATCTGATCGGTATGAGTGCAGCTTTGATCGGCCTTAAAAAAGGCGATGAGAACTGCAAGACCGGACTGATCATGTGTGCAATTGCAGCGGTGTTCAGTTTTACGATGATCTGTATCGTTTATTTTGGTTCAAGGGCTTAAAAGTCCTTTTACTTTGGAGGTGTGGCATGTCACTTGTCAGCATGTATATCCGTTACGATTTCGCAAAGGGTGACCGCAAAAGGGACGCGGGCCTCAAGACGCCGGATGATGTCATACGCTATGATGACATAGAGTATGGCAAAGACAGGAAATGGCAGATCCTTGATGTCTATCGGCCGAAAAGTGTGGAGGGAAAACTTCCTGTGATCATCTCGGTCCATGGCGGCGGCTGGGTCTACGGCACCAAGGAGACTTATCAGTTTTACTGCATGTCCCTTGCGCAAAGAGGCTTTGCGGTGGTCAACTTCACCTATCGTCTGGCGCCGGAACACAAGTACCCGGCACAGATCGAAGATACCAACAGCGTGATCAGCTGGGTCTTAAACAATTCTGAGAAATACGGTTTTGATCTGAATAATGTCTTTGCCTTAGGCGATTCGGCAGGCGGACATCTCTTGTCTGTCTATGCGGCGATGACCTGTGACAGGGATTATGCGGCACATTACGACATTGAGATACCGGAAGCTTTCCATTTCAATGCGATCGCTTTGAACTGCGGTGTCTATCATCAGGACATGCCGGAGAACAAACGAAAGGGTGCATTGCTCAATGATCTTCTTCCAAAAGGCTGGACGAAGAAAGACCTCGATCTGCTCAACAGCTTCGACAAGATAAAGGAAGGCTACCCGCCGACCTTCGTGATGTCCTGCAACGGCGACTTCTTAAAAGATCAGGTCGGATTCATCGTGCCTGAACTTGAAAAACATAAGATCGAACATGCAGTGAAGATCTATGGAAGTGATGACAACGTTCTTGGACATGTCTTTCATGTCAACATCCGCCTGAAGGATGCGGATATCTGCAATGATGAGGAATGTGCTTTCTTTAAAGCACATATGCGATAAGGAGGATCTATGATCTATAACGAATTTAAAGGAATGAATCTGTCAAGGCTGGGCTTTGGCTGTATGCGTTTTGCGATGAAGGATGGCGAGATCGATCAGGAAAAGGTCGATCAGATGTTCGATCTGGCGATCGCAAATGGTGTCAATTATTTCGATACGGCATATCCATACCTCGATGGAAAATCCGAGGCTGCGATGGCGCACGCATTGAAGAAGTATCCGAGGGAGTCCTACTATCTTGCCGACAAATTCCCAGGACACTCGATCCCCGGACCGATCGACAACATCGCTTTGTTCAACATCTCACTTCAAAGATGCAATACCGAATACTTTGATTTCTATCTGCTGCACAACATCAACGAGTGGTCGATCAAGATCTATGAGTCTGAAGACTATCACATCATTCCGGACATACTGAAGATGAAGGAAGAAGGAAAGATCAGACACCTTGGATTCTCATTCCATGGCGGCTGCGAACTTCTTGAAGACGTGCTTACAAGATATGAAGGCATGTTTGAATTCGTGCAGATACAATGCAACTACTTAGACTGGACCATGCAGGATGCAAAGCGCAAATACGACATCATCACAAGCCACGGTCTGGGCGTGTGGGTCATGGAACCGTTACGGGGCGGAAAGCTCGCAAACCTGAATGAAGAAAATCACGCAAAGCTGATGGCACTCGATGAAACGGCAAGCGATGCCTCCTATGCGATGCGCTTTTTGCAGGATCTGCCCGGCATCAAAGTCGTCTTATCCGGCATGAACGAAGTCTTTCAGGTCGAAGACAATCTCAGGACTTACAAGGAACACAAACCGCTGAGCGAAGAAGAACGCAGGGTCCTTGATGAGATCGCCGAATCGATGAAGAAGGGCGTTCCGTGCACGGCCTGTCGCTACTGCTGCAAGGGCTGTCCGATGGAGCTCGACATCCCGATGCTGATCGACTGCTACAACAACATGAAGTTTGACCGGTCGCTGAACATGTCGATGCGTCTGGATGGTCTGAGCGAAGACAAGAAACCTGCTGCCTGCATCGGCTGTGGCCAGTGTTCTCACGCCTGCCCGCAGGGCATCGATGTTCCATCAGTCATGAGAGAACTCGATGATCTTTACACCAATGGTCCGACCTGGGGTCAGGCAGTCAAAAGCCGTCATGAAGCGATCATCAATGATCTGAAGAACAAATAAATGACGATCGAAGAACTGTTTAAAAAAGATATGAGTTTTAAAAGCGTAAAGCTCATATCGCTTGATGAGGGAAGGCTTGAGATGGAGGCCCTGGTTGAGGAATGCGACACCAATCCCTATGGTTTCGCCCATGGCGGGTATCTCTTCACGCTTTGTGATACGGCAGCCGGTTTGATCGGCTACAGCCTGAAAAGCTACGTGGTCACGCAACAGGCCAACATCAACTACATCCGCTCCGCAAAGAAAGGTGACGCCTTATACATTAAAGGAGAAGCTCTGCACGATGGCCGTACATCCAAAGTCGCAAGGATCGATATCGCGGATGAAAAAGGAAAGCTTTACTGCAGCGCAAGCTTTACTCTGTTCCCGGTAAAAGGAACAGATGAGTGATGATGTGCTAAAATAGTGACGAGGTATAAGAAAAATGAAGATACTTAAAAAAATTATCGGAATCATTTCACTGATATTGATCGCGGGAGGTGCCATCGCACTGTTTTGGCAATACTTCCGCAATAAACAGATGTTTGCCATACTCGCTGCCAACTCCGTCGTCAGAGGATCGCTCCCGATCATCAAGCGCATGGGACTGGCGCTGGTTGCGATCATCTGCGGTCTGCTGATGTTAAGCCTGTATCTGAAGGTTGCCAGCATCGTCAGACGAAACGAAAGAGAAAAGAAAGCTGCCTTGAAGGAAGCGCAGAGAGAAAGCGAAGAGCGTGCCAGACAGCTGGAGAGAGAAGCTGAAGAAGCCAAAGCTGAAGCAGAAAGGGCCAAAAAGGAAAACGAGCTCATGAAGATGACCTTCATGCGCAAGCCGGAAGAAGCGGAAGAAACTGCTTCAGAAGAAAACACGACAGAAGCCTAAGCTTTCAGGATGATGTTTTACAAAGGGGCTGTTACGAAATGACTGATTCAGTCAGACCGTAATGGCCCCTTTTTCTATGCATATAATAAAATAAAAGTCTGTTTCTTGACCGAACAGACTCTTTTAAGATCATCTTCCGCCTTTGCGTTTTGCCTTTTCATCGGACTTGTCCCACAGGTGGACGTATTCAAGCCAGCCCAGTGACCAGGCAAGTCGATCGACGATCTTTCCCGCCAGGAAGTAGGTCCCAAAGACGGTGATGGCGACAAAGGCGATGAATATCGAATCAAAGGGATTCTGGTTGCCGGCCCGGACAACCGAGTAAATGAAAAGGGCGATGAAGGACACCAGAAAATAGATGGAGTATAAGGCGATGTTTTTTCTGGTCTTTGTTTTTCTGCTGAGCTGCATCTTTCCCTGACAGTGCGGGCAGTGCAGGACCTCGTTGTCTTTTTCCGGGATCGCAAATTCCGTACCACAGCGATAGCAGCGTATCGTTTTGTTCATAAGACTACCTCATTCATACAGAAGTATAACAGGAAATCTCTGAAAGCTCACTTGACATAAAAGTGCGGATATCGCTTTACAAAATGAATGATTCTGTAAATAAAAGAGGATGATCTGTAATGATATGATGAAGGTACAAAGGAGAACATATCATATGTTGAGAACAAAAGCAGTCAAACTGACGGTGATACCGGCAATGGCTTTTCGTATCAAACAGCCTGACGGACCAAGCATCACCATCCAGAGGGCAGACTACGAAGCAGCAGGTATTGCGTCGATCTCCAGAACATCTGGTGAGGCTATCCCTTCGAAAAATACCAACATGAAAATGTATCCTGCCGAAGCCTTTAAAGAGGCGGTTGAAAAGACCAATGGTCTGCCTTACAAGCGGGGCAAAGGCATGAAAGTGACCAAAGAAATGGTGAAGGAGGAGAAGGTCAAACCTGTGGAAGAAGTGATCATCGACTCTGAAGAATACCAGAAGGTCGTCGATCACTATTCCGATAAAAACGGCAGACTTTCCTATGATCTGCTGAACAAGGATTTCATCAAATTCGCAAAATCATCTTCCATCGTCAGAAAGATGATCGAAGAAGGAACGACAGTCGCAAAACTGAGGAATTACATCAGCAGCCACAAGATCCGCAACATCACCGGCAACGACAAGCTTTCCGACAAACAGGTCAAAGCGATGGTCGACCTGCTCGATGAAGCCTATGTCAAAGGCATCTTCAAGGACCTCAATGAAGAGCTCAAGAAGATGCTTGGAAAAAACAAGAAAAAATAAAAGAAGCGATCCTTAATGGGTCGCTTCTTTAAGATTACATGAGCGGGGCAAACAGGCGAAGTATGCTTAAGAAGAATTCCTTGAGCGGACCGTTTTCGCATTCCACCAGAGATACTTCGTGGCCTTCTTCCATCATTGAGAGAAGATCATCTCTGACGTTGAGGACCTTCTTTGAACCATAGAGGTAGGCACCGTTTTCAAAATGCAGATATAAGGAGCGGTAATCGAGGTTTACCGTACCGACGGTGCAGACTTCATCATCGCAGACCATGACTTTGGAATGAAGGAAGCCCGGATCATACTGGTAGATCTTCACACCGCCCCTGACGAGCTGTTCGTAGTAGGACTTCGTGATCATGAAGACCATCTTCTTGTCCGGGATGCCCGGAGTGACGATGCGGATGTCCACACCGCGTTTTGCGCAAAGGATCAGCGCATTGATCATCTCGGTATCGATGATCAGATAAGGCGTGCAGATGTAGCAGTAGCGGTTTGCCTGATTGATGATGTTCATGTAGATGTTCTGTGAACACACTTCCGAATCCAGAGGTGTTTCCCCATACGGGGCGATGTAGCCGTCTTTTTCACCTTTGATCGGCGGTTCACGGAAGGACAAAAAGGTGTGATCTTCCTTGCGGTAGGCATTCCAGTGGGTCAGAAACATGACCGTATAAGACCACACGGCTTCACCGGTGATCCTGATGATGTTGTCTTTCCACTTGCCGAAGCGGACGATCTCGTTGATGTATTCATCGGCCAGATTGATGCCGCCGGAGAAGGCGACCTTGCCGTCGATCACCATGATCTTGCGGTGATCGCGGTGATTCAGGATGACGTTGAGCACCAGGTTGATGCGATTGAATGGGATACATTTGATGCCTTTGGCTTCAAGCTCCTGATAGTAGCTTCCTCTTAACAGGAAGAAGGATCCGAAATCGTCGTACATGACTCGGACTTCAACGCCCTGTTTCACCTTTTCTTCAAGGATCTGCAGGATGGAGTTCCACATCTTTCCTTCTTCAATGATGAAGTATTCCAAAAATATGAATTTCTGCGCTTTCTTCAGCTCTTCGATCATGACCGGGAAGCCATCTTCGCCCAGAGGATAGTAATCAAAACCGGTGTTTTCATAGACCGGATAGCCGGCAGAAGAAGAGATGTAGGAAAGCTGTCCCTTCTTGGAGGATGCATCACTTGCGACCTTGTCCATGACTTTTGGATCCTGCGTGTAATAGCGGGCGGCTTCTTCCGTCATCGAACGGATATCGCGGTATGTCTTGGAAATCACCAGATCCGCACCTAAGAAAAGGTACAGGATCGAACCGACGACCGGAAAGACGTTGATCAGAAGGATCCAGACGACATCCATCGACAGGTGTCTTGAACGCTTGATGATCATCAGTGAGATGATGACTGCAAGAAGATGCAGAAAAGCCTCAAACCAGGCCAGTTTGCCATGCAGCCAGGTCACGAAGGAATATTGTATGAAAAACTGAAAAGCCGCTGCGATCAGCAAGACCAGGATGCGGCTTACAGATGTCTTAAAAAACTGTTTGATCTTATTCATAGTTCTATTATAAAGGAAACTTTAGGGTAAAATAATTGTATATGGCAGGCAAGAAGAAACGCGAAGGTTCTTTGCTTATCGACATCAGTATCATCGTCGCCGCGTGCATCATGTTTCTTTCCTTTGGGGAAACGCAAAACGAGAACGGGGGTTCTTTACTTCGCATCAAAGGTCTTGCCTCAGCGATGACCTATAAGCCGTTTGCGATCGTTGCCGATGATTCTTTGAATCTCAAGATCGCCGCCAAAGACGAGGGCGATGTGATCTTCCATTCTTCCGAAGGCTATTACCGCTATGGTCCTTCGATCATCGAAAATGAAGACGGATCCTACGATGCCTGGTTCTCGTCACCGGGCAACAATTCAACGCAATGGGATTACATCACTTACCGCCACTCGGAAGACGGAGAAAACTGGTCGAAAGAGAAGATCGTCTTAAAACCGACGGCAAAATCCGCCGACCAGTGTTCGGTCTGCGATCCGGGAGTGATCTGGTTTGACGGTTATTATTACCTGGGCTATACTTCAACGAGCGATTACAAGCGAAAAGGCATGAATAACTCCGCGTTTGTCGCAAGATCAAAAAATCCTGAAGGTCCGTATGAAAAGTGGAACGGCAAGGGATGGGGCGGCAAGCCGCAGCCGATCATCAGCTATGAGGATGATCCAAGAGGCTGGGGGATCGGCGAAGTCAGCTTCGTCGTTCTCGAGAAAGACCTCTATATCTACTACACCTACTTCGATCTGACGGGCGGCTACACGTCCCTGGCCAAGGCGGAAGTCTGTGAGGACTGGCCTTTGACGATCGAAGAAAAGGGAATGGTCATCGGCCGCACGACCCAGGATTCCTTCGATGTCTTTTATGCGGATGACTTGAAGACCTTTGTCGCCTTTGCGGTGGAAGACCGCATGGCGGAAAGCTCAAGGATCGCGGTCTACACTTCCCGCAACGGCCAGAGCTTTGAAAAGAACGATTCGACCAAGCGCTATGTCGAAGACTACGCGCACAACCTGGGCGTGGCCAAGGACAGACAGGGCCATCAGAATGCACAAGAGGAACTGCTGATCGGCTATGCCTATGGACGACGCTGGGGCAGATGGAACACGAAATTTCAAAGCTTCTCTTTGAGCAATCCGGTGACTTACAAACTCTTAAAAAATGACTGATCCAGACGGGTCAGTTTTTACTATAATGTTGTTTATGTATGAAAACAGAAAAGGTCTTTTATTTGTCCTTCTTGGAGCGATCGCCTTCTCGCTTGGCGGTCTTTTTGTCAAACTGATCCCCTGGGCACCACTTTCGATCTCCGGGGGAAGATGTATCTTTTCTTCGCTGATCATCTTTCTTTACATCAAAGTTTCCGGCCATAAGCTGAAGTTCAACAAGACGGTGCTTTTAGGTGCGATGTGTGTGAGTGCGATGCTTCTTTGTTATGTGACTTCGATGAAGCTGACCACGGCAGCCAATGCGATCGTTTTAGAGTATACGGCACCGATCTTCATCATCCTGTTTGAAGCGATCTTGTTCAAAAAGAAACCGCAGAAGCTCGACCTGGTCGTTTCCGCTTTGGTCTTTGCGGGCATCTGCATCGTCGTTTCGGATGGTCTGGGCAAGGGAAATTTCCTGGGCGATATGATCGCCTTGTTATCCGGTGTCTTTTATGCCTTCACGATCATGCTGAACGATTTCAAGGACGGCGATCCCTTGTCTTCCGTATTGTTTGGCCATATGTTGACGATGTGCATCGGTTTTCCTTCGATCCTTTCGGAAACTGATATGAGCTTAAAGACACTTAGCCTGCTGGCAGCACTTGGCATCTTTCAGGCAGGTGCCGGCTATACGCTTCTTACCGTCGGATTAAAACTTTGCGAACCTCTGTCCGGTTCTCTGGTCGCTTCGATCGAACCGGTCCTGAATCCGATCCTGGTCGCGATGTTTTACGGAGAGTATGTGGATTCAAGGACCTTTGTCGGAGCGTTCATCGTCATTGCCTCGATCGCCATGTACAATATCCTTTCCATGCGAAAGAGCAAATCGTAAAATAAAGACAGAGGAAAACATATGACGATCAACTGGAAGCAAGTGCTTGAAGGTCTCAGGCTCGATACGGCAAACATGATCACTGATCTGATCAGCATCCTTTTCATACTGATCCTGGCAAAGATCTGTCTGAACATCCTGACGAAATTCACCAACGATGTGGCTAAAAAGAGTCAGAACATAGGCGATGAGAGCCGCATGAAAGAGATCATCACGTCGATGACGCTGTTAAGAAGTGCCGGCCGCTATACGATCTATTTTGCGGCAGTCTGTCTCATCATCAACCAGCTGGGCTTTGGAACGGCACTGTCCAATCTCGTGACGGCAGCCGGTGTCGGTGCTCTGATCATTTCCCTTGGTGCTCAGAGCATCATCAAGGACATGATCGCCGGTGCTTTCATCATGTTTGAAAGGCAGTACGGCGTGGGTGATTTCGTAAAGATCAACGAACACGAAGGAACGGTCACCAGCATTGCGATGCGCTGCACCTACCTGAAAAACTGGAAGGGCCAGAAGATCATCATCCCGAATGGTCAGGTCTCAACGGTCATCAATTATTCCGGGGAATTCAATATGGCGATCGTCGAAGTTCCGGCACCATACGATGAGGATGCCGACCGCATCTTTGAAGTTTTGAAGGAAGTTGCCGAAAAATACTACGAAGAACATAAGGACATCTGCTTTGAGGCACCAAACGTGCTTGGCATCAATTCCTTTGATGAGAGCTCTGTGGGCTTTGCGGTCCATATGAAGGCCGTCAAAAGAAATCACTACCGGATACAGAGAGATCTGCGCTATCTGATCAAGAAAAAGTTTGATGAAACTGGCATCTCCATTCCGTTCAATCAGATCGTGGTCCATCAGGGAGAGTAAACATGAACATCATTCACTTTATCGAAAAACTGCCGATCCTGGAGCTGGAACTGATCGAACACGTCGCGCTTCCATACATGGTCATCCTGTATCTGATCGATGTGTATTGCACGGTGCGCATGGCAAGATCCTTCAATGAGCCGATCTGGCCCTGCTTCATCCCGTTCTACAACTGGAAGGTGGTCTTTAAGCACTGCTGGAATCTCAAGGCCTTCTATGAACATCTGGTCATTGAACTGCTGGGCCTTGCCATCCCTTTTATCTGCAAAGAGGTACTGGAACATGAAACACTGGAGTTCATCCTTTCGATCATTGATATCATCGTCGCCTGCTTTGGACTGAAACACGGCATCGAGATCGGTATCTTCACGATGAAGTCCTATGGTCTGGATGTAAAGAAGAATTTTATTTTCATCTTCCTGTTCGACATCGTTCTGATCAAGGCGGTGCACCGGAAATACCTTGGCAATATGTCACACGAACACCATGGAGCTTAGGCTCCTTTTTCTTTGGGAAAAGCCGTTTGTGAATTTTGTACCAAAGGTAAAAAAAGATATAATAGTTAAGGAAGATATAGGAGGATAAAGCTATGAAAGTCTTACTGGCGGGTGCTTTCGGAAACCTCGGATTTGAGATCCTGAAGGCACTGGCAAAAAATAATTATGAGATCATTGCCGCAGATCTGAAGGAAAAGGAAAACAATGGTCTGGAAGGAAAATATACCTTCAAAGCGATCGATGCGACCGATCCGAAAACACTTGAGGGCATCTGCGATGGGGTTGACACCGTCATTACAACGATGGGCCTGACGACTTCTTCAGTGAAGTTCACGGCTTATGACATCGATTACCAGGGCAACCTGAACCTCTACAACGAGGCAAAGAAGGCCGGTGTGAAAAAGTTCAACTACGTTTCCGTCATCTCCTGTGATGAACCGGGTGCGGAAAAGGTACCGATGCTGCATGCGAAGTATATGCTCGAACAGGAGATCAAGAAAGGCGATATGCCTTATGTGATCTACAGACCGACAGGCTACTTCTACGATATCGCCAAGGTCTTCAAGCCTTACATCGATAAAGGCGAGATGCAGCTCTTAAAGGGTTACCATGGCGTAAAGGCAAACGTCGTCGACTGCCCGGACTTTGCGAAATTCATCGTCGATCACATGGATGACAACAATGTCACCTACAATGTCGGCGGCAAGGAGACCTACACTTACGAAGAGATGGCAAAGATGTGCTTTAAAGCAGCGAACAAGCCTTGCATCATCAAGGATTCGCCGATCTGGATGTTCTCGATCCTGGCCAACCTGCCAAAGATCAAGAAGGAAGGCAAGCACGACATCATCATGTTCTCAAAGTGGACGCTGTCACACGACCTGGTCGGTGATACGAAAGTCGGTGAAGCTTCCTTTGCGGAATACATCAAAGAATACTTCGGAGGCAAATAATCATGTTTCATCTTGATCCTTCTTATGTAGGAAAAGTATGGCCTGCCTTCATGTGGGGCGTGACGCTTGTTGCGGCACTTGGCTGCTGCATGGGCTTCCATGAGTTTGTCTGGTTCATGTCCGTCGGCTATGGCTTCTCCGTCATGTGCATCGGCATCTACCATCTGATCTTTTCGATCTTCTCTCACACCTTTACGATCGGAAGGGCCATCATGTCCGTTTTATTCATCATCTACGGCTACCGTCTTGGCGGCTACATCTTAAAAAGAGAGCTGACCAACAAGGATTACCGCAAGACTCTGGAATCCACGGGTTCCACCAAGCGCATGCCGGTCTTTGTATCGCTCTTTATGTGGGCGTATTCCATGTGGATGTATACGGCGCAGACCTCGGCTCTTTCTTACAGAGTCATCAATGGCAGCAAGGACAACATCTTCCTATACATCGGCATCATCGTCATGATCTGCGCGATCTTAGGTGAAGCAACAGCCGACAGACAGAAATCCGCTGCCAAGAAGATCAACCCGAAGCGCTTCTGTGATACGGGCTTATACAGATATTGCCGCTGCCCGAACTATTTCTCGGAAGTCATGTTCTGGGTCGGTGTCACGATTACCGGTATCGGTGCTGTGCAGGGAAAACAGTGGATCATGGTCATCCTTGCTCTGGTGCTGATCACCTATGTCATGTACAATTCTGCTTCAAGACTTGAGTTAAGACATGAGAAGAATTACGGTCTTGATCCGGAATACCAGAAGTATTCCGACACCGTGCCATTACTGTTCCCGTTTACGAAACAGTATCATTCGATGAAAGTTTACAGAGACTAGTATGAAAGAATTCAGTGTGCCAATGGCACTTGTCGACTATATCCCGGTCGTCTTATTCACGATGGCTGCTTCGATGCTGTCAAAGGATCTGAAGAAAAAGATGTCATCTGCTGCATTCTATATCTTTACTGCCGGTGCATCCTTAGTTACAGCGGCCGGATTCCTGAAGGCATCCTATAAGCTTCTGTATGCCCTGCATATAGGAGACTTTGTCTGGATGTCTGCGCAGATGTTCCCGAACCAGTCTCTGGGATTCCTTCTGGCGGGTGTGGGACTCATGATGTATGTGATGTCAAAACAAAACAGAGCCTACGGTTTTATTCCGACGATGGCTTTAGTCGGCATCATGGTCGTCGGTCTGGGTGCCATGGATGCGGCACTCTGTTCGATCGCCAATAAGATGAAGAAGAGAAATGCACTGGTCTGTTTCATCGTTTCCTTCTTTTTGTCCCTGGCTATGGGGTATCTGTCATCCAAGGACTTTGACAAGGCCTTCATGAACTGGGTCGCACAAGGCATCAACATCTGTGGCCAGGCACTGCTTTTTGCAGGGGTGAAGATCCTTGATAAGGCAGGACTTAGAAACTGACAAAACATCTATTGTAAAAGTTTTGTCATGATGGTATATTGAAATTGATAAAAAGGCTTGTTATCGAAAGAGCAATACCTGTTCGCTTGTTTTTGGGTGGACAGGTTTTTATTATCTGGGGGAAAGAGATGGAAATCAAACAGATCATCAACAACAATGTTGTCATCTCGAAGGATGATAACGGGGAAGTGATCGTCTTTGGCAAAGGTATCGGATTCAACGGAAGAGTCGGCCAGAAGATCGATCCTTTGAAGATCGAAAAGACCTATGTCCTTCAAAGCGAAAGCATCGATCCGACTCTGGCTTCCTTTTTCAACGAGATCCCCTATGATGTTGTAAAGTTTGGAGTCAAGGCAACGGATTACATCATCCGCTGCAGTTCCAGAAAGATCTCCAAGCGGATACTGGTCCCTTTGACCGATCACATTTATTCCTGCATCGAGCGCAATAACAACGGCATCCGTTTCGATACGATGCTTTCCTTCAACGTACGCTATCTCTACAAGGATGAATACAAGATCGCCGAAGACATCATCGATATGATGATCTCCGATTTCGGCGTCGAAGTCGACAAACAGGAAGCGGCGTTCATCACCATGCATATCGTCAATGCGCAGCTTGATACCGACATCAAGGACATCTATACAGCGACCGACATCGTTTCTTTGAGTGTTTCAACGGTGGAAGAGTATTTCAACATCCGGCTCAACAACGACGATGTCAATTTCCAGAGATTCGTCACCCATCTGCAGTTTTTTGCCAAGCGGATGGTCAAAAACACCTTCCTTGAGGAAGATGAGGACATGGAGATCAACAAGCACATCAATCTGCGCTATGCCAATGAGTACAAATGCGCAAGACTGATCGGCGAAAAGATCAAAGAAAAATACGGATACCAGATCGAGGAAAACGAATATACCTATCTCACGATCCATATAGCGAGGTTGTTACGCTGACCCGCTTCAAATACATCGAAAGGAGAAAAATATGGATTACAAAAAAACTGCTGCTGCTATCGTAGAGCTCGTAGGGGGCAAGGAAAACATCAGTGCACACACACATTGCATGACACGTCTGCGTCTGACACTGAACGATAAGACAAAGGCAAAAGAAGAAGAGCTGAAGAAGCTCGAAGGCATCCAGGGTGTCGTCTATAAGGGCGGCCAGTACCAGATCGTCATCGGACCGGATGTCGAACAGCTCTACAATGAGCTCGCACCGCTGGTTCCGAGTGCTCAGGCACAGGAAGTCGTCAAGGAAAACCTGGATGGTGAAAAGGAAAGTATCTGGAACACGATCTTATCCTACATCTCCGGTTCCGTCACTCCGTCTTTGACCGTACTGATCGGCTCCGGTATGATCTCTGCCGTGCTGGCGCTTTGCGCAAACGTCTTTAAGGTAGACACAGCCGGCATGACTTACCAGCTGTTCAATACGCTTGCCAATGCGGCCTATTCCTATCTGCCGGTCTTCGTCGCATTCGCTGCGGCAAGAAGGCTCAAGACCAACGAGTATGTTGCGGCATTCATCGTCCTGGCATTATGTACGCCGGCGATCTCCGGTGTTGCCGATCTCAAGATCTTCGGTCTGCCACTTACGACCGTGAAGTATACTTCCAACATCGTCCCGGCCTTACTGATGGTCCCGGTCATGGCGTTCATCGACCGCTACATCGTCAAGTATTCACCAAAATCCATCGTTTCGATCACCCGTCCGACGATCTTGGCCATCATCATGTTCCCGCTGACATTGCTGGTCTTGGGTCCGATCGGTACCTGGATCGGTCAGGCACTGGCCAACTTCTGTGTTGCGATCACAAGCCTTGGCGGTATCTCAATGGTCATCCTTTCCGCTTTGCATCCACTGCTGGTCATGGTTGGCATGCATACAGTCATCACGCCTTTGATCGTCAACGAGATCACGACATATGGCTCATCTCTGCTGTTCTCGAAGGCTCTTGCCGGTAACCTGGCGATCGCCGGTGCTGCGCTTGCAGTCGGTCTCAAGGCAAAGAAGACCGAAAACAAGACAGCCGGTATTTCCACCGGTATCACAGCTCTGCTGTCTGTCACCGAACCTGCGTTATACGGTGTTTTGATCCGTCTGAAGAAGCCTTTGATCGGTGCTTTGATCGGTGCTGCCATTACAGGTCTTTTCATCGGTATCTTCGATATCCGTGCCTATGCGACAGCATCCTGTTCATTCCTGACGCTGCCGATCTTCATGGCTCCGGATTCCATGACCAATTTCTATCTGGCAGTCGCTGCTGCAGTCATCGCGACTGTCCTGGGATTCGTTGCGACCTGGCTCATCGGTTTTGACGAGGATTAATTCATAAGGGACGTCACGTCCCTTTTTCAAAGGAGGACTATGGAAACAAAAAAGATCAATGATTTTCCAAAGGATTTTCTCTGGGGCTCTTCTTCCGCATCGTTTCAGTGTGAAGGAGCTGCAAGGGAAGACGGCAAGGGTCTTTCGGTCATGGATGTGCGCAAGATCGATCCTTCGATCTGCGATTTCTCCGTCGCTTCCGACCACTACCATCGCTATAAGGAAGACATCGCTTTGATGAAGGAGATGGGCCTCAAGGCCTATCGCTTCTCGATCGCCTGGACCAGGATCTTCCCGGAAGGAAACGGGGAAGTCAATGAGAAAGGCGTCGCCTTCTATAACGATCTGATCGATGAACTCATCAGGGCGGACATCACCCCGATCGTCACGATCTACCACTTCGATTATCCACTCGGACTTGTAAAGCAGTATGGCGGCTGGCTCGACCGAAGAAGCATCGATGACTATGTGAATTATGCGCAATTCCTGTTTGAGACCTATGGCGACCGCGTCAAGTACTGGCTGACCATCAACGAACAGGATCACGTCGTACATATGCCGTTCCGTCTTGGCTTTGAGTGTGAAGACCGCAAAGAAGCGGAGAGGCTTGGCTATCTTGCAAACCACCACATGTGCGTTGCGGCAGCCAAAGCGATAGCGAAATGCCATGAGATCGTCAAGGACGGCAAGATCGGTCCGGCGACCTGCTACACGATGTTTTATCCGACCACCAATTCCCCGGCCGACATGCTGGCATGCATGGATGCCAATGAGATCAGGAACCTCTATCATCTCGATATGAACATCAAAGGCGAGTATTCGCCACTGTTCAAAAGATATCTGGAGGATAGAAACATGATGCCGGAGATCTTAGAAGGTGATATGGAAGTCATGAAGGCAAACAGACCGGACTTTCTGGCCTTCAATTACTACTACTCCGAATCCGTCAGCGCCAACCCTTGTGATGAAGATCATCCGATCGGTGACATCGGCTTCAAGCTGCTTCCAAGCAGGGAAGCGGGCATCTATCAGGTCGTGAAGAACGAAAACCTCAAGGCGACCTTATGGGGCTGGGAGATCGATGATATCGGACTGCAGTGCTCCGCAAGACAGCTGTGGGATCACTACCATCTGCCGCTTCTGATCACCGAGAACGGCTTCGGCAACAAGGAAGTCTGGCCGGAAGAAGGCATACTGGAAGATGACGACCGCATCGATTATCTTTCAAAGCACCTGCATCAGATCAAGGAAGCCATGAACCTGGGCGTACAGTTCATCGGTTACTGCAGCTGGTCGTTCATGGATCTGATCTCCGGACATTCCGGTTTCTCAAAGCGTTACGGATTCGTCTATGTCAACCGCGATGAACACGATCTGAAGGACCTGGCGAGAAGAAAGAAGAAGAGCTTCTACTGGTACAAGGAAACGATCGCCGAAAACGGAAAGAATATATGATTCAAGGACCGCATGACCTGCGGTCTTTCTTTCTGTTATGATAGAGAAAGGGTGATGCTATGAAAAAGATCGTATATGTACTGATGGTATTGCTGGTATTTGCCGGCTGCGCAAAAGAAAAAACGCACGAAGAACTTGTGAAAGAGGCTCTAAACAGCAGAGACCGGACGGCCTGTCTTATGGAAAGCGACGAGATGTTAAAGGAAAGTGAGAATGCAAGAGGCTACATCCTGAAAGCGTCCTGTTTTGCGATCCCGGGTGAAGGCTTCACAGTCAATCCGTTAAAAGACCGCGATGAGGCGTATTCGCTGATCAAAAAGGCGCTGGAAAAAGATCCATCCCTGCAGGAAGAGGCGGATGAGGTCTTCGCGAACGTCAATACCTTCTTAAATACGATCGAAGATATCGGAACGTATACCTTAAAGGAAATGAGCGAGAAAGAAGAAAACTTCAAAGTCAGTGCCGACAATTTCTGGCTCAATGAACTTCCATCCAGCCATCCTTCCGAGAAACACGAAAGTGAAAATATCGAGACCGAAGAAGGCAACGAGATCTACCACTTCGTTTATTACGATGACTTAGGCCGCGCCTACTGGCAGACCCACGGTTACTGGACGAAGGGCCATAACTATGTGTGCGAAGATTATACCTATTCCGTCTTTGACCATGACTACTTCCCATGTACGAGAAAAGACTACACCTATGGCAACGACGAATCGTATCGTGAATTTGCGCCGCATGGGCTTGGCGACTACATACAGTACAACGACATCAACGTCTACGAGTATGATGAAAACGGTGAGATCGTCAACAGTTACTCTTACATTTACGAAAACGGCCAGATCACAAAGGCGGATCAGCCAAAAGACCATACACCATTTTAAAAAGGGAAGAGATTCCCTTTTCATTTGTTCATTGCATTGATGAAGGATTTATCCAGATCGATCTTAAAACCATCCGGTATGAGTTTCAGTTCAAAGCGATCGGAAACAAGCGCTTCGCCATCGATGTTGGATCCGACCTTATTATCGGAAGTCAGGATCAGATGATCGCCTTCATAGACGTGAACGGCCTTGTTTTTTAAATGGCTTGTGTCTTTCATCGACAGGATGACTTTAGCCATGGAGATCTTGTTGAGTTGATCGACTAAGAGGATCTCCATTTTGTGATCTTTGATGTCGGAATGCGGAGAAGGCTTATAGCCGCCGCCATAGTAAGTGGCATTGGCCGCGATGATCGTCGTGAAATCACCTTCGATGACCTGATCATTGAGCATAGCCTTCATGTGCTTTGGCTTGTAGGTCAGGAAGTAGTATACGACACCGGCATTGTAGCGCATGGACTTCGGTATGAAGCGGTTGTGAATGAAGTTGTCATCATTGGCGATATCCGCATCGATGCCAAAGCAGGCGACATTGATGAAATAACGCTCGTTGATCTTAACGATATCGACATTTTGTATGCCGTCTTCCAGCTTTTCCATGCAATAGCGGCAGAAATCATTGCCCGTTCCATAAGGAATGAAGGCAAGGATATTCTTCGTGCCGATCAGGCCGTTGAGCAGCAGGTTGATCGAGCCGTCACCGCCTATCGAAGTGACGATGTATTCCTTGTCTTTGAGATAAGCCATCGTTTTCTGAACATCCTGAGGCGTGTCGTGCACAAAGATCTCGTAGTCTCTTGAAAAGTCTGAGGAGACCCTGTGCAGTTTTTCGATGATCCTGTCTGTTTTGTCTTTGAGGTTGAAGCGATTGACGATATAAGCGTATTTCATTTGTGTTTCCCAAAAGATATTATAGCGCAGATTGAAATGCACAAAAAATATGATAGTATATTGGCATATTAAAAAGGAGAGAAGATGAAACTACTGGAAGAGCGCATCAGACAAGACGGCAAAATACTCCCTGGTGATATCCTTAAGATCGACAATTTCCTGAACCATCAGATCGATGTGAAACTGATGGATCAGATCGGTGAAGAATTCTATAATCTGTTCAAAGACACAAAACCAAGCAAGATCCTGACGATCGAATCCAGCGGCATTGCGATCGCAACGGCTGCATCAAGATACTTCGGCTACATACCGGTCGTCTTTGCGAAAAAGACGGTCGCAGCCAATATGTCTGCCAATACCTATGAGGCAAAGGAACACTCCTACACCCGCAATATCGAATATACGGTGCAGGTCTCAAGAGACTACCTCAATGAAGGTGATGAAGTGCTCATCCTTGACGACTTTTTAGCAAACGGGGAAGCGATGAATGCCCTCATCAGCATCTGCCATCAGGCCAAGGCAAAGATCGTAGGCTGCGGCTCTGTCGTCTGCAAGACCTACCAGCCGGGTGAGAAAAGGATCAGGGATCTCGGTTACAAAGTGGAAGTCCTGGCAAGAGTCTGCCATATGTCAGACGATGGTCAGATCGAATTTGAATAGCTGCAAGACAGCTATTTTTCTTTGGGGGGAGTGTCAATATCTGCAACTGTTAATGATCGCCGAAGTTTTTTATGATGAAGACGAAAGTAGGTGATCAATCATGACAAAAGAATTGAAAACACTGACCGAAAGATCTTACGAAAACTTAAACGCTAAGATCGCAAAACTGAAAGATGGAACACTTGTCAAAGACCATCTGAAGCCTTACTACAAGACGCTGTCCGAGATCAGGGAAGAAGTCCTGCTGGAAGATCAGGAAAAGAAGTACTTTGAAGATCTGCCGCAGGAAAAAGACGGCAAAAAGCTCATCAGGGTCTTCGTAAGAAGACAAAGGATCGATTTTAAGATCGTGAGCTTCAAGAAGATCTTCCTGCACGGCGGGATCGACGGGTTTACGAAGATCCTCCTGACGCAGGACGAAAAGCTGATGAACTTCCTTGAAAAGAAGAAAGCGAAGCTCAAGGATCTCAAAGTCCAGTACATTGCCGCTGATGAAGAAAACGGAAGTCTGGAATATCAGATCGGCGTCTACAGGAAGGCATGAGAAAAGAGCTCGATGAGCTCTTTTTCAATGCTTATTTTTCGTTTAATTTGTGAAGTTCTTCGCAGATCGCTGTGAGCAGCTTGACTTCATCGCTTGGTTCCGGATCCGGTTCCGGTGCCGGTTCTTCTTCCTTCTTGCCGATGGCCATCATCTTATTGACAGCCTTGAGGATGAGGAATAAGACGAATGCCAGGATCAGGAAGTTGAGGATGGCAGAAATGAATGCGCCCCAGTTGATGACCTGTCCGGTATTTCCTAAAGGTGTGACCAGACCGATCTCTGTACCGCCCAGGCATGCGATGATCGGGTTGAGGATATTTTCGGTCAGTGCAGCGACGATGGATGAGAAGGCACCGCCGATGATAACACCGATCGCCATAT
>DESX01000019.1 GCA_002362065.1 Solobacterium sp. UBA3303 | reverse complement strand
TGGATGGCAAAGATCTGCGATGCCATGAATCCTACGGCAATGAGGATGAGGATCAGCGACATGAGTCGTGCTGTCGTCAGACCGTAGGCGTTGAGGCGGATCGCGATGGCAAAGATCTGTATTGCCAGTACCGGGATCAGCAGGTAAGCTCCGTATTTTTTGAACAGTTCCTGTGGCCGGCCATCCGTTTCATCAATCGACAGATAGAAGACGACATAGAACAGCAAGGCGAAACTGCCGAACCAGTTCAGTTTTCCCACCGGCATCTTCCAGGTGACGATGATCTTGAGGATGTAGAGATACAGGATCCCGATCAGACCCAGGTAGATATAGAACAGCGCTTTGTGGATGATGGTGCGATAAGTGGCGGGAACGCTGACCTCTTCGTCAGGTCCAGGAACATAGGAAAGGAAAAGCGTCACACTGAAGGTTCCGGCGACCAAAAGGAAGAGGATGCCGTAGATCTTCCAGATTTCTTCGAAATGAAAGATCAGGAAGTGGAAGGCAGCGATGCAGACGCTGATACCGGAAAGGATGACACCGGCGAAGACACCGACGATGAAAGCCGACTTGATCAGATGGCTGAACAGAAAACGGTTCTCTCTGTTCCGGTAAAGGACAAAGGCGATGAGCGCTACAGAGGCAATGCACAGCCCTGTCAGTGCGGTATAGATGTAGATGTTATCGTGATGTTTCAGCAGCAGATAGCTTGCCGATACACTCAGCAGAGCGGCAGCCGGGATCAGCAGACGCATCCTGTGAATGCCGTATTCGTAAGACAGTTCGGCAAGGAAGCAGAACAGAGTGCCGATAGTCAGGGCGAAAGTCAGTTCAAATGCTTCCTTCTCAGCCAGGATCATGTAGATCCCGTTTATTGTGATGAGACACAGCAGGGCAAAACTGAAGGGAAAGCGTCGGACGCTTTCTTCGATCCTTCCTCCTGCTTTTTTGATCCGTTCCAGAAAAGTTTCCATTAACAGCTCCTTCTTTTCTTATTTCTTTGTCGCATACTCGAGGATATCCCCGGGCTGACAATCCAGTACTTCACACAGTTTGGCCAGGGTCGACAGTTTGATCGCCTTGGCTTTTCCGGTCTTCAGGATGGACATGTTGGCTAAAGTGATACCGACCTTTTCCGCCAGTTCCGTGACACTCATCTTCCGCTTCGCCAGCATGACGTCGATATTGATGATGATGTTTCCTTCCATATCGCCTCCTAGACCGTGAGGTCGCTTTCTTCTTGCAGCAGGGCTGCTTTCAGCACCAGATGGGATAACGCAGCAGATGCCACGGAGACCGCCACTCCGGCGAAGACCACGATCAGGGAATAGAGTATGACTCCCGGATGATTCATGTTCAGGAAGGTCAGGATGATATTCCCTAAGAAAAAGTAAGCGGCATCACCTCCGGCCAGCCAGGATATCCATTTCAGATATTTGGCATTAACTTCACAGAAGGAATGATCGTTGCCGATATTGGCAAAGATCTTCCAGGCAAAGTACAGGGCGATATAAACGGGAATTGCCGTGCAGGAAAGAAAGATCAGCCAAGGCATATAGCAGTAAGCAAACTCCGGATTCTGACGTACGAGCATTTCCCCGTATCCCGGAATCACAGAAACGTAGATATAGATGCCGCAGATGCCGATGCCTATCACGATCGCCTTCAGCCATCCCGCCAGTTTTTTCTGTTCCATAACAGTTCCTCCGTATTCATTCCTAGAATATCCCTGTTTTTCTTGAAAATCAATACATTTTTATTGTATTACGATAAAAAATAATCGATTTATAATATTTGATCATGCACCCTTTTCAAGGAGAAGGATATCAAACAAAAGGAAAGAAAAAGCTCTGAGAGATCAACAAAGCATGTAGTGAATCTATCGTTCATAAATGTCTAGATTTGCAAACACCATTCTAAAATGAACTGAACTCAATTGTTTGGTGTCAGCACAACGGGGTAGCGTCAGATCCATATAAAGATCCGGATGAAAAAGCGATCATCTCATACCTTAGCAGTCTTTATGCCGGACTCAATCCCTTCATCAAGCAGTCGGGAGATGAAGACGGTCTGCATCTTAAGATCTCCAAGAAAGGTAACCGGCATTTAAGATGTCTTCTCTATCTTGGAGCGACCTGCAACTACCGTTTGAAGAAACATGATCCTTTGTATGAATTCAACCAAAAGAAAAGGCAGCAGTCTCAATCCCCATTGAAACCCAAAGCTGCCAATATCGCCGCAGCACATAAACTGTTGGTCATAATCTATGCGCTTTGTAAAAACGGCGAACAATACCGTTTCTAACTGAATTATAATCTATCTTTTCTTTAATTGGGAGAACCTTCTCCCGTTTTCGTCATGCACAAATACAAACAGGTCTCACAAAAAAGAGAAAACCTTCAAAAAATGTTGATTTCCTCTTGATTTAAGTTATCGTATTTTATTTGTTTTCACTTAGTTTCTTTCGATACTGTTTCGGGCTCATTCCGACATCGTTTGTAAAGCACTTGTAGAAGAAACCCTTGTTGTGATAGCCGACCAGCCAGGCGATCTCATCGATCGAAAAGTCTGTCGTTTCCAGGAGTTTCTTAGCTTTGTTCATCCGAAGCTGTATCAGATAGGCCGAGTAGGTCATACCTGCGTTTTTCTTGATCAGGTTATTGAAATAGTTCGGATGGAAGTGGAATTCAGCGGCCAGATCTTCCATGGAGACATTGGCAAGATGATCATCCATATACTGGGTTATCGTATCAAAGAGATTTTTATAATATAATTCACTCTCTTTTTCGGAGAAATGATAGTTGTAGTTGCTGGCAAGATGGTCGATCAGTCTGATGATGTAACCTTTGGAGATATCAAGATAGCCGATCCTTTGTCTTTGAACTTCATTGAATATCGTATAGAAGTACTGCTTGATCTCTTCACTCTGCTTCTGTTCTGGAACGAATTGCAGGAAGTTTTCCTTCTGTCCGATCTTGAGGATGTTGGTCCTTAAAAACTGCTTGAAAGGGCTGGAAGAGACACTGGACAGGAAGGCGTCATTGAACAGTTCCCTTTCGATGCCGATATTGAAAAAGATACAGTCGGATTCACTGACGATCTCATGGTGATAGGCCTTGGAATGGATGAAGCAGACATCGCCTTCTTTAAAGAGAGCTTTCTGGCCTTCCACATCGAGGACGAGATGGCCGGAGATGATATAGCGGATCTCGATGTAGTCGGAATAATAGGGAATGATCTCATTGTCGAGCAGTTCCAGACGGAAGGCCTGGCCATTGGAGAAGACGAGATTGGTGATGACGCCTTCATGGAATCGCTGTATCGAAATGACGATATCTCTGTTGATCTTGTGCACATCTTTGCCATTGATCTTTTCCGAACGAAAACCGATCTCCATATAGGAATTTTTGATGTTTTCATAATCGGAGCGGATCACCAGCATGTCCGGATCATTAAAATACAGTTCTATGATGTCTTTCATTCTTTCAGTCTGATTTTACCACTTCTCAGTGGAATACGTAACAAACTGAAGGATGCTTTCTTTAATACGTCATTTTTCCTGTGACAAAGTCAAATTATAATCAGGATGTAAAGCGAGGTTGATTATGAAGATCACAGAACATTTATATAAAACAAGCGGTGTGGAATATGGTACCAATTCAAATACCTTCCTGCTGGAAAGCGAAGATGATCTGATCCTGTTTGATCTGGGATTTGAAGATAAACAGTGGAAGATCATGAATGAAAACCGCAGTTTCTGGCATCTGGATGAGAAAAAGATCTGTGCTGCCTTTTTGACCCATGGCCATTATGACCATGCCGGAAATGCGAAAAAGGCCAATGAGGAAGGCATTCCGATCTATGCGGCAGATCCGGATGCTTATAAGATCGAAAACGGTTATCCGGAGATGGAAAAACTCTTTGAGAGGGAATGGATCTGTGCCAGGATCGACGAAAGGATCAAGGATGGCCAAAGCTTTCAATTTGGAAGCAGCAAGGTCACCGCACTTTCCGCACCCGGCCACAGTAAGGGCTCCTTTGCCTATGTGATCGAAACCGACGAACATAAGGCGCTTTGTACCGGAGATATGTTCTATGTAAAGCCGCTTCCGCCAAAAGATGATATCGAACTTGAACTTGCCTATATGGGCTCGGAAGATTTTGATATGGAGGACTTCATTGAAACGCTTGAGAGGATGTCTGAACTTCATTGCGATATCCTGCTGCCGGGACACTACTATGTCTATTATGGCGACATCGATGCCCTGTGCAGAAAGGCTGCCGAAATGGCAAGGGCACTAAAGGAGGGCGAGTAATGATCGATCAGAAAAGAAAAGAAAAGCTTTTGACAAATATCCGCAAACTGGATTCCTATCACGAGATACAGAATCTGATGGGAAGGCTCACCGCTGCCTTGAATTTCCAGAGAAGAGAAGAGATCCTTTCTTACTTTGCGCTTGAAAAAGATGATGTAAGCCTGGAATATGCGGATGAAGGTGTCTTTGAAGGAAGAAAAGCGATCGAAGCTCTTCTGGATGACCTTGTACTGCATCCAAATGAGAAGGGCTACATGCTGGACATGCAGCTGACGACGCCGATGATCGAAGTGGCGGATGATGCAAAGACCGCAAAAGGACTCTGGTGGTGTCCGGGGATCAGTTCTGTTCATGCAAACGAAGAGACAAAAGCGTTGTGGTGCTGGGGCATGACAGGTGCTGATTTCCTGTTTGATGGAAAGCAGTGGAAAGTCTGGCATCTGCATTATTTCCGGCTGATCCGCTGTGACTATAAAAAAGGCTGGGTCGAAGACACGTCTATGATCAATCGTCTCAACACGCCTCTTCATCCTTTAAGCAAGCCTTCAACTTACCACAACCCGTATTCGCCGTTATCGATCCGGGAAGGCATACCGGCCTGCCCGAGACCTTATGCATCCTATGAGGAAAGCGATAAAAACTGGATGTTAAGCAAGGATAAAAGCAGGTAAAGATATGATCGATATCAGAATAGAAGACCTCGATCTTCTTAGCGATGAAGAATTTGAAGAGACAGAGGCACTGATCGAAGAAGAGCTGTCGGTCTGGCAGATCTGCAATCTCAGAGGTCAGGCAGCGATCTTCCACGATGATCAGCACATCGGGGAAAAGCGAAGAGAGCTCAAAGCTGTGGACTACCCGGGTTTTGATCTGGAAGCGGAGCTGCGCTTCCGCAATACCGCGGTGGTCGATTCCCTGGAAGGGAACATGCTGATACATCCTTTGACAACACCGGTCATCGAGATCGATCCGGAAAATAAGACGGGAAGGGCGACCTGGTGGTCGCTTGGCATCGAAGGACTTTCCAAATACCGTGAAAGACCGATGGCGATCATATCGGCAGGGATGGTGCCGGGTGTGCATGTAAAACAAAACGGTGAATGGAGGATACTCTCCGGCGCATGGCAAAGGACGACCAAGAATGAGTATCACGCCGGCTGGATCGACAGCATGGTCCCGACCAATACGAGACCGCAGATCTCAATGGAAGAAGATCGAAGAAGGCTTGGAAAATACGCCTATCGCAAAGATGAGATCCGAAGAGCCGTCCCTTGTCCGCCAGGAAAGGATAGCTTTATCAAATATCCTTTAAGGGAAGACATGGACTGGCTGCTGGATGATCTGGATCAAAACACAGTGGAATAAGTAACTTTTTTAAAAAACGAAGTTCGTTTACGTAATCGTATTGAAAAACGGATGCAGATAAACTGAAAGTGTAAAAACAAAAGAAAAAGGAGTAAGCAAAAATGGCAAATTCAAAGTATACCGTACTGGCAAACGAGATCCTGGAAGCAGCTGGCGGAAAAGAGAATATTTCCAAAGTCTCTCACTGCTTCACACGTCTGAGGATCGATCCGGTCGATCTGAATAAATGTGACATCGATAAGATGAAGACGATCAAGGGCACCAAGGGCTGTGTCGTCAACAATGGCCAGGTGCAGGTCATCATCGGAACGGAAGTCGAAGAATTCTATCCGGAATTCCTGGCAGTATCCGGCAAGGAAGCACAGCAGACTGTCAACGAGAATCTTGATGCAAAAGAAGAAAATAAGATGAACAAGATCATCAACACGATCGCCCAAATCTTCATTCCGACCTTCCCGGCTCTGGCTGCCGGCGGTCTTCTGAAGGGCCTTCTGGTCGCACTGATGTTCTCCGGCAAGGTGGATCCAAGCAGCGGAACCTTCAACATGCTGATGATGTTCTCTGATGCGGCATTCTATTTCCTGCCGTTCTATCTGGCTTATACGACTGCAACCGTACTTCATATCAAGCCGGTCCTGGCAATGGTCTTGGCCGGTGTGCTTCTTCATCCGACCTATACCGGTCTTACGGAAGCTACGACATTATTCGGCTTAAGCGTACCGGTCGTTAACTACAGCTCAACCGTCTTCCCGATCATCGTTGGCGTTGCACTTCTTTCTTTGATCGACAAACTTGCCCGCAAGGTCATTCCAAGCAGCTTTGCCGGTATCTTCGTACCTTTGATCGACCTGTTGATCACGGCTCCGATCATGCTGATCGTTGTCGGTCCGGTAGTCAGCACATTATCCAATGTCGTAGGCAATGCAGTGATCTCTCTTTATGAAGCGACTGGTGCGATCGGTGGTGCGGTATTTGGTGCTGTCTATCCGCTTCTGGTCTTCCTTGGCCTGCATCATGCGGTCGTTCCGGTTGAATTGCAGTCCATCGCGGCTAATGGCTATGATCCGCTCCTGGCGCTCTGCGCTGCTGCAAACGCAGCTGTTGCCGGTGCTGCACTGATGGTTGCGATCGATTCCAAGAACAAGGAATTCAAGGGTCTGTCTCTTTCTTCCGCGATCTCTTCGATCATCGGTATCACTGAACCGACATTGTATGGTGTCTTAGGTATCCTCAAGCGTCCGTTTGCAGGTGTCGTAGCCGGTGGTGCTGCAGGTGCGGCGATCATGGCGGCTTTCAAGGTCTATGGTCTTGGTATCGGACCGGTTCCTCTTGCAGGTATCGCATTATTCTTCGGTGAGAAGTTCCCGATCTTCTTAGTCGGTATCGCAGTCAGTATCATCGTATCGATGGTAGTCACGCATATCGTTAAATTCGAGGATGTAGAATTATAATTGACAAAAACAAACATAAAGGGGAGCATCTCCCCTTTATGTCAGAAACGAGAGGAGGATATACGTATGTTTCCGAAAAACTTTTTGTGGGGCGGTGCCTTTGCGGCAAACCAGGTCGAAGGTGCTTATGATGAAGACGGCAAGGGTCTTTCAACTGCCGATATCTTCCCAAGAGGTGACAGAAAATCAGGCGGCGTATTCAAACGAAACTATGAACAGATCATAGAGGCATCAAAGGATAAGGATGCATCATTATATCCGAAACGCAGAGGGATCGACTTCTATCACCGCTATAAAGACGATATTGCCTTGTTTGCACAAATGGGTTTCAAAGCGCTGCGCTTTTCCTTCTCCTGGTCGAGGATCTTCCCGAATGGCGATGAAGAAAAGCCAAATGAAAAAGGAATCGCATTTTATAAAGATCTGATCGGCGAACTGAAAAAGCATGACATAACGCCGATCATTACGCTTTCCCATTTTGAAATGCCGCTTCACCTTGTCTTAGAATACAACGGATGGACGGATCGGAAGATGATCGGTTTCTTCCTTCGCTACGCAAAGACGATGGTCGATGTTTTCCATGACGATATCAAATACTGGATCACCTTCAACGAGATCGATGCGACGCTCCATATCCCATTGATCGGAGCCGGTCTGATCGAAGAAAAGACAGATGATCTTGAACAAAGCAAGTATCAGGCTCTGCATCATCAGTTTGTCGCATCCTCATTATTTACCGAATATGTTCACAAGAATTATCCGGGATTGATGGTCGGCTGCATGTCAACGAAGAATCTGAAGTATCCGGCCACCTGCAAGCCGGAAGACTGCATGCAATGGCTTAAGGAAACACAGATGGATTGCGCTTGTACGGATGTGCAGGTCTTTGGAGAATATCCATACGTTTTCAAAAAGATGTGGGAAGAAAAAGGCATCACTTTAGACATCAGTAAGGAAGATGAAGTGATCCTGAAAGAAAATACGGTGGATTTTGTATCGTTCAGCTATTACGCATCACTGGTCACCAGTGCTGAAGGTTCGAAAAAGGAAAAGACTTCGGCGAACCTCCTGGTCGGCGAGAAGAATCCGTATCTGAAACAGACACCATGGGGCTGGCAGATCGACCCGGTCGGACTTCGTTTCTCACTCAACCAGATGTATGACCGCTACAAGCTTCCAATGTTTGTTGCCGAAAATGGCATGGGAACGATCGATGTGCTCGATCATGAAACGGTAAATGATGATTATCGGATCGATTATCTGAGATCACACATTCAAGAAATGGGAAAGGCGATCGAAGATGGCGTGCCGGTATTTGGCTATACCTACTGGGGATGTATCGACTGTATCAGTGCTTCCACTTCGGAGATGTCCAAGCGCTATGGCTTCATCTATGTCGATCAGGATGATGAAGGAAAGGGAACTTTGAAGCGTTATCCGAAGAAATCTTTCTACTGGTATAAGAAAGCCATTGCGTCCAATGGCAAAGACCTGTATTAAAAAACCACTTCTGCGAAAGTGGTTTTTAAGTTCTCTTATTTTCTTTTGTTTCTGAATCGTCTGTAGAGGCGATAGCCGATGAAGCCAAGCACTGCCAGGAACAGGATCGTCCAGATGTTGTAGACGATGTCGAGAATGAAATCTTCGATGCCGTCGATGAATTGGCTGAAGCCTCTTGTAAAGGCAGAACCCAGCCTTTCAAAGAAGGACGGGGAAGTCGGCGTATAGACCTTGGTCTCGTTGATCGTCAGATTGAGCGTTGAATAGGAGATCAATAAGTCATAATTTTTGATCTGTGCTTCATAGGATTCGATCTGGTAGCGGATATCCGAGAGCCTTGATTCGACGGTGATCAGATCCTGCAGATCTTGAGCTTTGTCATAGAATTCCAGGACTTTGGCTTCCTGTGCCTTTAAAGAAGAAAGGCGTGCTTGAATGTCGGTGTAGGAATCCGTGACATCCCTGGTCTCTTCGGAATAATACAAGGCATTTCCTTCACCTTTGAGTGATTCAAGGAAGGATGTATAGTTTGCTGCCGGGATGCGGATGCAGGCATCGTAGGAGCGGGAATTGGTGTTCTGGTTGTAGATGCTGGAACGCTGTATGTAACCGCCGGATGCAGAGACCATGGCATTGATCTTATCGAGCAGCTCATCCATATCCTGGGTCTCCATGGTCATGTAGGAGGTCAGGATCAGCTTCTTGTTTTCACGAAGGGCGCTTGTGTTTCCTTCTGCCTTTGCTTCTTCGTCATAGACCATTTCTGCTTCTTCCATGGCCGGAGCCGCTTGCACAGATTCTTCCGCATAGCCGCCGCCGCTGTTGTTGTAATAGTAGCTTCCGCCATATTCGGCAGGGGAAGCAGAATCTTTTGCACCGCCGCTCATTGCGAAGGAATGGAAGAAGACCGGGAAGATGTTGATCACAAGAAGCAGTACGCATGCTGCTGCCGCGATCTTTCCAAACGTGGTCCAGTTCAATCGGAATTCAAATCTCTTTTTTGTTTCTTTGTGTGCTTCTTCAATGTATTCATCATCGATCTGCCCGATGGCATCGATCAGTTTATCTGTTTTCATGACATTACTCCTTCCTTGATGAGATAGTCTTTCAGTTTATCTCTGGTCCTTTTCAGCATCATCTTGGTCTTGCTTAAGGTGAAGCCGAAACGTTTTGAGATGTCTTCGATCGAGTCGAAGTAGTAATAACGGCAGACAAAAACTTTGCGTTCACTTTCTTTCAATCCGCTTAGGAATTCGTTGATCGTTTCGATCAGATACTTTTCTTCCAGGCTTTCCCTGAAGGAATGATCATCGCCAATGCAGCCTTCCAGTTCATCCAAAGAAAGTTCGACCTGTCCGCCGCCGCGTTTCTGTGCGGAAGAAGAACGCCATTTGTTTAAGGAAAGACGTCTGCAGATCTTGCCGATGAATGTGGCCAGATTCAAAGGATGATGGGGCGGGATGGCATTCCAGGCAGCCAGGTAAGTATCGTTCATTGTTTCTTCGCAATCCTGCTGGTCGTGCAGGATGGAATAGGCGATCGAAAAGATGTAGTTTTCGTATTTGTTTTTCGTTTCTTTGATCGCATTTTCATCGCGGTCAAAGTAGAGCTCTACGATTTTATTGTCTTCCATTGTCCCTCCTTTCAACTATCTGCTCAACATTTGTTTTTATTCGGTCACATTTTTTTCGATCTGTTTCAGATGATCCAGATACAAATAGTCATGATAGATGTAGGCAAGCTTTGCCAGATGGTTCTCGAGAAGCTGTGCCTGCAGCAGTTTTCCATCGACCCAGACCCAGGCTAAAAGACGATCATAGGAGTCGTAGGTCTCGGAATTCGGGTCGAGCTCCAGAACGATCTTTGAGGCTTTTTCCAGTGCGTTATCGGAAAACTGCTTGGCCTCGGCGTATCCTTCTTCTCCTGCTTCCGGTGTATCCACTGCCAGAAAGCGGCAGATGACCTTTTCGCCATTGTCGAGATAAAAGACAGCAGTATCGCCATCGTGTACGTATTGATAAACTGCTTCGTGTTTTTCGGAATAGGGAGATGGAGAGATCTCGTATTCCGTTTCATGAAAGACGCCATACAAAACAAGAAGAAGAATGATAGCCGCAGCTGCGATCCCGATCCCTTTCTTCATTTTGCGGGTCAGTCTGAATCCTTTCTTTTTTGCCATGGATCAGATGCTTTCGATCTGTTTGATCATCTCCTGCAATTGTTCTTCGTCAAAGCAGATATAGCCGCCTTCATGGGCCTTCTTGGAAGTCATATGGACCTGCCCGCTGCCGGCTGTTAAAATGACGTCTTTGACATTATTGATGCGCACACCTCCGCCCGGGAGGAACTGCAGTTTATCGCCATATTTCTGATAAAGCTCATTGATACGCTTGCAGCCTTGAAGGATATCCGGATATACGGCTGCACCGCTTGTAAGGACGCGGTCGATCCCGCATTCGATCAGCTGCCGGCAGGACAGATCAAGATCGCTTGTTTCATCAAAGGCTTTGTGAAAGACGGCTTCCTTTCCATAGGAATGGATCAGATCAGTCATGGTTTTTGTGCGTTTCAGATCGATGCTCTTGTCTTCATGAAGGAAACCGAAGACGATGCCATCCGCTTTTTCCTTTAAGAGGTTTTCAGCGTCTTTCAGCATCGTTTCATATTCAAGTTCGCTGTAATGAAAATCACCGCCTCTTGGCCTGACCATACAGCAAAGCGGTGTATCGATATGCGCTTTGAGATATTTTAAAGTTTCTATGGAGGATGTCAGTCCGCCAAGTTCCAGTGCACTGTTTAATTCGATGCGATCGATCGGATACTTTGATGCTTTTATGGCATCATCGATATTGCCGATGCAGATCTCGATTGTAATATTGTTTATCATAGCAATATTATACCGTATGTTAAGATTTAAGTATGATCAAGGGCATATTATTCGATATCGATGATACATTATTCTCCCATGAGATAGATCAGGTGCCAAAACAGACTTTGAAGGCACTCGATAAGCTCAAAGAAAAGGGCTATAAGCTTGGCGTCTGTACCTCCCGCATTGCGGCGGAAATGGGCAGATTTCCAAGGGATTTCCTGGACCGTTTTGACTGCAAGATCATCGGGACCGGGGCAACGACGATCGTGGAAGGCGATTATTTCAAAAGCTATACGATCGACTTAGACAAGGCAAAAGCCTACACGAAATATTTTGAAGCACATAATATCTCCTATCACTACGCCGATGTCAATGGCGATGTCTACTACTGGGGAGATCTGAATGAAGTCAATAACGGACACTGGCTCTCCTATGCCTCAGGCAATGTCAAATTCAAGCCATACGAGGATGAGGAAGTCACCAATCTTTTCTATTACCACGCAAAGGAAGAAGAAGTTCCTGAGATCGCGGCGATCGATGAAGGGGCTCTGATCTCAAGCTGGGGAACATCCGGCAACATCTGTGCACCTTTGGTCGACAAGAGTTTTGGCCTATTGAAATTCTGCCAGGTCTTTTCCTTTACGACGGATGAAGTCTGTGCGTGCGGCGATGGCGGCAATGACGATGTGATGCTGCAGATGGCAGGGATCGGTATTGCCGTATCCGATGCCAAAGAGAACACGAAGGCTGTTGCCGATTATATCTGCAAAAAATCGATCGAAGAAGGCGGACTTTACGATGCGTTTGTCGATCTCGGACTGGTCGAAGAAGATCATTATGAGATGAAGATGTTCTGCTTTGACAACGATTCAACGCTGCTCGACCATGGAAATCACAAGTTTCACGAATCGACGATCAAAGCCCTGGAAACATTGAAAGAAAAAGGCTATGTCTTAGCCATGAATACCTCCCGCTCCTATGAGGAGCTTTACAATATCCCGAAACATATCCTCGATCTGATGGATGTGCTGATCTTACTCAACGGCGCCTATATCGTGAAGAAGGATGGCGTTGAAGTCAGCTATATCGATGATGCGATCGCAAAGCAGATCATTGCCTTCTTTGATGAAAACGATGTGCACTACCGCTATTGCACGGATGATGGCAAAGGCTATCTCTCTGTCGATGACAAGGAAAGGGCAGCCCTGTTTGACAGGCTCTATGGTATCATCCCAGCGGTCAAGAAGTATGAAGGGGAAAGAGTCATACAGCTTCTCTATTATGCGCAAGGAGATCTAAGAGAGAAAATCATTGAGATCGCAAAAGGCTGCGAATGTGACCGTCTGGCGATCGCCGGTGAGATCTCACCGCCGCACAAAAACAAAGGTGAAGCGATGCTGGAAGTTGCAAAGTCTTTTGGCATAAAGCCACAAGAGATCTGTGCCTTTGGCGATGGGGGAAACGACATCGAGATGCTGCAGTTTGCAGGGCTTGGTATTGCCATGGGAAATGGAGCTAAGGAGTGTCGTTATGCAGCAGACTATGTGACGGATCGGATCGATGAGGATGGCTTATACAAGGCATTGGTCCATTTCGGTTTTCTGGAATAAAGGAGCAGCAATGGAAAGTTTTTATGTAGAACTCACGGATATCGGAAGATCTAAACTCAGCAAAGAAGAGATCGATACAGGTCTGCAGGCTGATGAAGCTTTGATCAAAACGGAATACTCGCTGATCTCAGCGGGTACCGAGCTTTCAAGGGCATTCGCTTTAAAGAAAGGTTTCAAATACCCGGTCCGGCCGGGCTATTGCGGCGTGGGCAGGATCATTGATAAGGGAAATGATCTTGAGCTCAATATCGGCGATCGTGTCTTTTTCAATGCGCCGCACGCGTCTCTTGTCAAATGGAAGACTTCCGACAGTGTACAGGGACCTTTGATCGTGAAACTTTCCGAAGATATCGACCCGATCAATGCGACCTTCATGAACCTTCTTTTGGTTGCCTTGCAGGGTGTCAATCTGACGGACACGAAGCTTGGCTACAATGTTGCCGTCTTTGGCCTGGGCAATATCGGAATCCTGAGCGCTTTGATGTATCAGAAGGCCGGCTGCAGGGTCATTGGCATCGATCCGGTAAAACAAAGATGCGAGCTTGCCTCTTCCATGGGTTTGAAATATACCGCTTATGAAAATACAAAGGAAGTCATCAATGACTTTACACAGAATAAGGGCGTCGATATTGCGGCGGACGTCACAGGTTTAAGCCCGGTCATCGCCGATTGTATCGCTGCTGCAGGAAAATACGGCCAGGTCCTCTTGTTAGGCTCACCAAGGCAATCCCACGAAATGGATGTCACACCTCTTTTATCGCAGATCCATATGAAGGATCTTAAGATCATCGGTGCGTTCAACGAGACGATCAGCGTGAAGGAAAAGCCGGGTTCCGTCGATTCGATGGAACGCAATTTCAGGGTAGCGGAGGATCTTTTAAGAAATAAAGATATCGAGGTTTCAAAGCTGATCTCCAGGGTCATCGATCCGAAGGATTGTGAATCCGCATACTACGACCTGATGTACAACAAAGATAAAGTCAATGGCATCGTCTATGACTGGAGGAATTACTGATGGAATTATGGGACCTCTATGATCTTGACCGCAACAAACTGAATGAGACGATGATCCGTGGTGACAAACAAAGAGAGGGAGTCTATCGCATCATCGTGCATATCTGTCTGTTCAATTCGAAGGGCGAGATGCTGATACAGAAGCGGCAGCCTTTCAAGTCGGGCTTCTCCGGCATGTGGGATATCACAGTGGGCGGTTCTGCCGTATCGGGCGATGATTCCCACAGTGCAGCTTCCAGTGAGCTGAAGGAAGAACTTGGCATCGACATCGATCTCAAAGACCAGAGACCGGCTTTGACAGTCAATTTCAAACTGGGCTTTGATGATATGTATTGTGTAACAAAGGATGTCGATATCAATTCTCTGACACTGCAATACGAGGAAGTGGAAAAGGTGAAATGGGCCAGCAAGGAAGAGATCTTTGAAATGCTGGAAGATGGCACATTTATTCCTTACCACAAGTCTTTGATCGATCTTTTGTTCTATATGAAAGATCACAGCGGTGCCCACACAAGACCTGATCCGACCAAGTTTCAGGGATGAAAGAACTATAATACAGGTGAATTATGAAAGCTTTTGAGAAATACTTTGAAGAACTCGAACAGATCGTAAAGAAAGTCGAAGAGACGCAATCCGACAACATCATGAAGGCGGCGCAGATCTTAGCGGATACCACCGAAAAAGGCGGTCTCATCTATGGCTTTGGTACCGGCCATTCCCATCTGGTCGTCGATGACGCTTTCTGGCGTGCGGCGACGCCGGCCAACTACGTTGCCTTGCTGGAACCGAGTGCGACCGGCAACCAGGAGATCACCAAATCCTATTTTGTTGAGAATACCTATGGGATCGGAAAGCTGATCGTCGATTATCATCGCATCACACCAAATGACTGCATGATCATCATCTCCAATTCGGGCAATAATATCGCTCCGGTCGATGCGGCTATCAGGGCTAAGGAAAAGGGCATCCCGGTGATCGCGATCACCAATGTCGAATATTCAAAATACCTCACCTGCAAACATAAGGATGGCGTCAAACTCATGGACATCGCAGATGTCGTTTTAGACAACTGCTCGGCCATCGGCGATGCGGCGGTGGAGATCGAAGGTTTTGACATGAAGGTCGGCTCAACTTCTTCGATCCCGAATATCTATCTGCAGAATGCCATCCTGACCCAAATGGTTGAGATCTTAACTGAAAAAGGCATCACGCCGGATGTTTACTACAATGGCCATATGGCATTCATGAATGAGGAGTTTGCCGATCATAACGACAAGCTCGTGGATAAATACTTCTATCGGATAAGGAATCTCTGATGGCAAAAAACAAGGCGATATCGCTCACAGAGGGAAACATCGACAAACTGATCCTGGCTTTTTCCTGGCCGGTCTTTGTGTCGATGATCTTTCAGGAGCTCTACAATGTGACCAATTCAATGATCGTAGGAAACTACGTTTCTTTGAAGGCTCTAAGTGCGGTATCGGCCTGTACCTGGATCTGCAACATCTTCAATTACACCTTTTTCGGCTTAGGCATGGGCACGGGCATCCTGGTTGCCAGGTATTACGGGGCAAAGGACCAGCAGAATCTCAAAAAGACTCTGGATACCGCCATCGTCTTTGCCTTTGTCGGCGGGACCTTGCTGACGATTCTTTCGGAACTTGGTCTTCCTTTGATGATGCGTTTATGCAATATCGGTCCGGACATCTATGGTGATGCAAGATCCTATCTGATCGTCTACATCTTAGGCTCGACCGCAGTTTTGACTTCCCAGATGTGCTTCTATATCTTAAGAAGCTTTGGCGATACGAAGCACCAGCTGTACTATTCGATCATTTCTTCTTTTGTGAATATAAGCTTAGGGCTTTTGTTTGTCCGCGTCTTTCATATGGATGTGGTCGGCACAGCTTTGGCGACCATCATTTCGCAATTCGTCATGGTAGCTCTGGCTCTAAGACTGATCTTTCATTATGACGGGATCGAATTTCATATCCGCAATGTCGATTTTTCCTT
>DESX01000059.1 GCA_002362065.1 Solobacterium sp. UBA3303 | reverse complement strand
GAAATGTTCTCCAAGGACGCAAAGATCCGTTTCAGACCTTCTTACTTCCCGTTTACTGAACCTTCCTTTGAAGTCGATATGACCTGCCACATCTGTCATGGCAAGGGCTGTCCGACCTGCAAGGGCACAGGCTGGATCGAGATCTTAGGTTCCGGTATGGTCCATCCGAATGTTCTTGAGATGGCCGGCATTGATTCGAAAGTCTACACCGGCTTTGCGTTTGGCGTCGGTATCGAGAGAGTTGCGATGCTCAAGTACGGCATCACCGATATCCGTGACTTATACACCAATGACATCCGTTTCTTAGACGGATTTAAGAGATAGGGAGGAAAAAGACCATGAAATTAAGTTTAAACTGGTTAAGTGATTTTATTGACCTGAGCGGTCTGACGACCTCCCAGATCGTCGACCAGATGGTCAAATGCGGCTTTGAAGTCGAATCCATCGAAAAGATGTCCGAAGGCACGAACCTTGTCGTCGGCAAGGTCCTGGAATGCAAGGATCATCCGAATTCCGATCATCTGCACATCACAAAGACCGATATCGGAAGCGAAGTCTTGAATATCGTGTGCGGTGCACCAAACTGCCGTGAAGGACTGAAAGTCATCGTTGCCAAAGTCGGCGCGAAACTGCCGGGCGGCGAGATCAAGGCCGGCGTCATCAGAGGCGAAGAAAGCAACGGTATGTTATGTTCCTTAAAGGAACTTGGCATTTCCGATGATCTGCTTCCGGAAGGCTCGCCAAGCCTGAACGGCATCGAAGAGCTCGATGACCGCTTTGAAGTCGGCGATACCGATATCTTAAAGAAACTTGGTTACGATGATACGATCCTCGATGTATCGATCTATGCCAACAGACCGGACTGTCTTTCCATGTATGCGATGGCCAAAGAAATGGGCGCCATCCTTGACAGGGAAGTCAGACTTCCGGAATTCGAAGGAAAGGCGAACATCGGCGAAGCTTCCGATTTCGTATTGACTTCCACATCCGCAAACTGCCCGCACTTCCTTGCGAAGGTCGTCAACCACGTCGTCATCAAGGAATCACCGGAATGGCTCAAGGCGCATTTAAGAGCGAATGGCGTCAAGTGCATCAACAACCTCGTCGATATCTCCAACTACGTCATGCTGGAGACGGGTCAGCCGCTGCACTTCTATGACCTCAGAAGCAATCCGGCCAAAGAGATCACGGTCAGAGATGACTATGAAGGCACATACACAGCCCTTGATGGCATCGAATACAAGATCGAAAAGGGTGATCTGATGATCACGTCCGAAGGAAAGCCGATCGGTATTGCCGGTATCATGGGCGGTGACAATACGAAGATCCTTGATGATACAAACGGTCTGATCATTGAAGCGGCCTTATTCGATCATGCACAGATCCGCCGTACATCCAACCGTCTTGGCTTACAGACCGAGGCTGCCGCAAGGTTCGCCAAGGGACTTGAACCGATGGCGCAGAACAAGGCTGTTGATCGCGCAGTCGATCTTCTGATCGAACTTGCGGATGCGAGCGGTTTTGAAGCGACTGTTGAATATGGAAAAGCGGATTATGAGCCATATGAGATCAAAGAAACACTGACTCACCTCAACACTTTGATCGGCAAGACCTACACGATGGATGAAGCTCTTGCAGTCATGAAGCGCCTTGGCTTTGAATCTCACAGCGAAGGGGATGCCTTCATCACGAAGATCCCTTCACACAGAGCTTCAGACCTCAAGATCCCTGAGGATATCGATGAAGAGATCGTCAGACTTACCGATTTTGACGACCTTGAGTCCACGCTTCCTTTGATGCCGCAGACCGTTGGCAAGCTCACGAACATCCAGAACATCCGCCGCGTCATCCGAGACCTTCTGACGAAACATGGTCTTTACGACACGGTCAACTATACGCTGGTCTCATCGAAGTTTATTGAAGAATCTCTGCTGCCGTCAGGCGATGCAGTGGCTATGATCTCGCCATTATCCGATGCGAGAAAATACATCCGTACGTCTTTGATGAATTCGCTGCTTGAGGCTTTGTCCTACAACCTCGATCACTACAACGAGAATATTGGTCTGTTTGAGATCTCCAAGATCTATTCTTCCAAAGGTGAAGAAGAAAGACTTGGTATCGTCTTGCAGGGCAATTTGAGCGAAAGCAAGATCAAACATGTCACATTGAAGGCGGACTTCTATGTCTTGAAAGGCATCATCCGTCAGATCCTCACCGATCTTGGCTTTGAGATGGGAAGAGTTTCCATCAAGGAAAATGATCTCGATGTCAGACACTTCCATCCATACCAGTCAGCTGTGCTGATGATGGATGGCAAGGTCCTTGGTATCTTCGGCAAGCTGCATCCGGCTTATCTCAAGACGATGAAGCTGAGTGATGTCTATTATGGCGAACTGATGCTCGATGTTCTGGCAAACGCAAGTCCATCCAAAGTCAAAGCACCGGTGATCTCCAAATACCCGTCCGTTTCAAGAGACATTTCCATCAAGGTCAAGGATGATGTCAAGGCTGCGGATCTGATCGCTTCGATCAAGAAGAGCGGCGGCCGCATCGTCAAGAAGGCGGAAGTCTTTGATGTCTACCAGGGCGAACACATTGAAGAAGGCTACAAGTCCGTTTCTTTGAACATCGTCTATGAAGACAATGAAAAGACTTTGAAGACCGAAGATGTCAACGAGATCCATGGAAAGATCCTGAATGACCTGGTTGGCAAATTTGAAGCTACACAGCGCTGATCTGATAGAGTTATAATAAAGACATGATCTATACATGCACGACGAATCCGTCATTGGATTATTACATCACAATACCGAAAGTCGAACTTGGCAAAGATAATCGAAGCGATATGGAAATGTTTGAGGCGGGCGGCAAAGGCGTCAACGTCTCGATCGTCTTGAACAATTTCCGCATCCCGTCGGTCGCCTTGGGCTTTCTGGGTGGTTTTACAAAGGATTATTACCTCAGTTTTATTTCCAATTATCCGAATATTCAGCCGCTGTTTACAACGATCGCGGACAATACGAGGATCAATCTCAAGATCATGGACAACGAATATGAGACCGGCATCAATGCCAAAGGTCCGCATATCTCCGATGCGGAGTTCAACCGCTTCAGATCGCGTGTGAATTCCGTCTATACCGACGATATCTTTGTCTTATCCGGCAATATCGAAGCCGAGATCAAAGACCGCATCGTCGATCTGATCCATGAACTGTGTGCAGAGGGTGTCAAGGTCGTCCTTGACTCGGAACAGCAGATCATCGAACGCTGCCTTGACTGCAAGCTCTTTGCGGTAAAACTCAACGACCGCAACATCAGCAAGGACATCATCGAGACAGCAAAGGGATACATCGATGCCGGCTTTGAAACGGTACTTTATTCCGCACCGCACAAGGCTTCCTATGTCTTTACCAAAGAGAAGGCTTTGATGTGTGAGAATCTGAAGGATTCTTTGGTCAACGTGACCGGTTCTGCCGATTCGATGGTTGCAGGCTATCTTTATGGTGCGATACGCGGTGCGGACATCTATGAACGCTTCAAGTATGCCAATGCGGCATCACTTGCCACCTGCATGTCCAACGACCTAGGCTCCAAGGAAAAGATCGAAGAGCTCTTCGATACGATCGAAGTCAAGGAGATCGGATGAAGAAGATCCTGATCATCCTGATCCTCGCCTTAAGCCTTGTTTCCTGCAGCAAGAAGGAAGAAGAGACCGTCGTACCGGAATATCCCTACGAGATCGTATCTGACAGAGTCGATATGTCCGCCTATACAGGGGTCACTTCGACCGATCACAATTTCCGACTGATCAAAGTCACTGAACTCTTCAATACGATCGACAACAAGTCTTCCGGCGTCTTCTATCTTGGCAGGACCAGCTGCAACTGCTGCCAGAGCGTCTGCAAATATCTCAATGAAGTGGCAAAGGAGCTTGGTGTTACGGTCTATTACATCGATGTCTACAATCCTGATGAACCGCTCACTGAGAAGGAGATGCAGGAAAAGCTCTACGAATACATGTACGAGATCCTCGGCCACGATGATGAGGGAAACAAGACCTTGCTGACGCCGCAGGTATTCTCAGTCGTCAATGGAGAATTCTACGGTTCGCAGATCTGTTTCGACAATTACAAGCTCGATACAGATGCCCAGATCGAAGAATTCAAAGATGCTTACAGAGCACTCATGAAACCATTTGCCCAGGGGTAAATGGTTTTTCTTATCACATTTTGCTGATTCAAGTCAAGACTAGTAATGAGAAGAGTGAACGAATATAATGAAATTACCTAATGGGATACAATGAAATTCCTACACTGTATTTACGGACTATCGAACCTTAGCTGCTGGTGTTGAAGACCCAAAGCGGGGATCCTGAAGGCAGCTATAGATGGCCCACCTTTTTGAGAAAAGGGAAATTTCTCACCCATTAGGTCTAAATAGACAAATAGTATTATTTAATATAGAATTTATTAAGTAAGGACGGTGAAATATGAACTTTTGGATGTCTCTTTTATACTTCGTTATCGGTGCTCTCGTCGGTGCTGTCATCACATTCTTCGTAACCAGAAAGAATTTTGAAAAGCAGCTCAAGGAAAACCCTCCGATCAACGAAAAGATGATCCGTGCGATGTACGCACAGATGGGCAGAAAACCATCGGAAGCGCAGATCCGTGCGATCATGAAATCGATGGGACAATAAAAATCTTACCGATCATGTCCGGGCTGAAAGGTCCGGACTTTTCTTTGAATTCAATAACACAATTTCACATTTTATAACGATGGACTTGTACACATGCTTCAAATAAAATAGAGTATAGCGGATATGGATATTTTAAAGATCAAAGATCCCACTTTTTTAAAAAACATGAAGATCTCCGAGATGGAGGAACTATCTGAACAGATCCGTTCTTTTATTTTGGAAAACGTCTCAAAGACAGGTGGTCATCTTTCCAGCAATCTGGGTGTCGTCGAACTGACGATCGCTCTGCATTATTGTTTCAATGCTCCAAAAGACAAGATCTTTTTTGATGTGGGACACCAGTGCTACACCCACAAGATCCTGACGGGAAGAGCTGATAAAATGGAGACTTTACGCCAGTTTGGCGGGATCTCCGGCTTTCAGAAACGATGTGAGTCGGAATACGACTGCTTTGAGGCAGGTCACTCTTCAACTTCACTGCCGTTTGCCTTAGGCATGGCGGCCGGAAGGGATCTCAACAAGGAAGACTATCATATCGTTCCGGTGATCGGTGATGGTTCTCTGGCATCCGGCCTTTCGCTGGAAGCTTTGAATCAGATCGGCTATCAGAAACACAGGATGATCATCGTATTCAATGACAACAACATGTCGATCTCCGGCAATGTCGGTGTCATCAATTCCAATATATCCAAACTCAGAAATTCCAAGGGCTACAATGGTCTGAAGGACAACGTCAAGAGCCTTCTCAAGAAGGGCAAGAACGGCGAAGCTCTCATACAGGCCATCCACGATATCAAAGAAAAGATCAAGGGTCCGATCATCGATGCCGGCTTTTTCGATGACTTCGGTTTCTACTATATCGGTCCGGTCAACGGACACGACTTCAAGAGCCTCATACAGGCCTTTGAGACCGCCAAGAAGAAGGATGTCCCGGTCGTCGTTCACTGCATCACGACCAAAGGAAAAGGCTATAAACCGGCGGAAGAGGACATCATCGGCAAGTGGCATGGTGTCGGCAAATTCGATATAAAGACCGGAAAACCGCTTTCGGCTGTTCCGGAAGATGAGATCTCGTATTCGGGACTTGTCGCCGAACAGGTCGAACGGCACATGGAAGAAGACAAAAACATCGTAGCGATCACACCGGCAATGGAATGCGGAGCCAAGATGAACAAGCTCTTCTCCCGTTTCCCGGAGCGCTGCTATGATGTCGGCATTGCGGAAGACCTGGCAGTGGATTTTGCCTGCGGTCTTGCGCTCAGCGGCAAAAAGCCGTTCGTTTCGATCTATTCCTCATTCTTACAGAGAGCTTACGATCAGCTCAATCATGACGTCGCCAGGATGAAACTGCCGATCATGATGGGGATCGACCGCTGTTCCTTATCGGGTGAAGATGGCGATACCCATCATGGTGTCTTTGATATATCGTTTTTACGCACACTTCCGAATATCGTCTTATGTCAGGGCAAAGATGCAAAGGAGATCTCTTCTTTGATCGATGTCGGATTCAAATGTGAAAAGCCGTTCTTTATCCGCTATCCGAAAGGAAACCTGAAAAAAGCGAAGGATGATTCTCTTGATGAGATAGAGATCGGCAGCTGGGAATACCTTACCGATCGAAGCGATCCGGACCTGTTTATCATCTCCTATGGAAATGCCTTGATGCGCATCAAAAAGATCATTGATGACAACGATCTGAATATCACGTTAGTCAATGCCCGCTTCATCAAACCGATCGATGAGAAGATCCTGCTGGAGGTCTTAAAGAAGGAGAAACCGGTATATCTTTATACTTCGGATATCTTAAAAGGCGGCCTGGGTGATGAGATCCTTGAATTTGCCAATAAAAATGAGCTTCCGATCAGAATGAAAGCGATCGGTATCGATGACCAGTACGTGACACACGGCTCGCTCTCGCAGCTTGAAGAATCACTGTCGATCGATATCCGAAGCTTATTTGAAACGATCAATAACGATACAAAGACGATATGATGAATGTCGTCTTTTTTCTTTCTCAGGGAGCTTTGCAAAGTGTATTATAATATCTTTGTAGTTGATAAAAGGGGATATGTATGAAGGACATGTTTGATGAAAAGATCGCACTGTTCCATAAGGAAGCCAAGGATCAGCAGGAAGCTTTGAAACTGCTTTGCAATGAATTTGTTCAAAAAGGTATCGTCGAAGAAGATTTCTATCAGCAGATCTTGCTGAGAGAGAAAGAATATTCCACAGGCATCCGGGTCAATGATCTCTGCATTGCCTTGCCGCATACCGACCCTGAATATACGAAACGCTGCCAGGTCGGTTTCTTAAGCCTGAAGGAGCCTGTTGAATTCGCTGAAATGGGCAGTGATGATCAAACGATCCCGGTAAAGATGATCTTCATGTTTGCGATCGACGATACGGCAAGACAGCTCGATTTCATGAGCCGGCTGATGGAAGCCTTCAAGAACGAAGGACTGATGAAACGCTTTGAACAGGTCGAGGATATCGATGCCTATCTTGAACTGATCAGGGAAGCGGGATTCTGATCAAAGGTTTGAAACAATCAGTGATATTAAAAATGAGCTTCGCGCTCATTTTTATTTGTTTTTCTTTTTCTGGCCGATCTTATTTTCGTTGCCATTGATGATCCTTTGTATGTTTGCCTTATGGCGATAGATGACGAATAAGGCCAGGCAGGCAACCATCAGACCGACCATCCTGTTGACGAACAGGAAGATGAGTATGGCTGCCAGACTCACGCCGATCATTGAAGATAAGGAGACCATCTTCGATAAGCCAAGGCAGATGAAGAAGGCAAGGACCGGCAGGATGAAGGTAAACAGGAACTCGTGATTGACATAGATCGCAAGACCCAGCAGATAGCCATAGGAACAGGCAACAGCCTTGCCGCCTTTAAATCCGGCAAAGACAGGGAAGCAATGGCCGATGCATACCGCTAGACCTGCATACTGTTCAAAGCCCGGATTCATCATGTGACATAAGATCATCACGATAAAGGCTTTCAGGGCATCAAGCAGGATGACCAGGATCCCGATCGGTGTACCCAGGACTCTTCCGGCGTTTGTACCGCCGAGATTGCCCGAACCGTAGTTTCTTATATCCTTATGAAAAAAGACTTTTCCGATCACGAGACCCCACGGGATCGAACCGATCAGATAGCCGATCAGAAGCCATAAAATGACGTTCATAGTGTATTACCTCCTTGTTTTCAAAGGCAGCTTTCGCTATACCTTGTGATTATATCACAGGTATCTGTTTATGATATAATTTTAAAGGTTATGGCTACAAAATATGATGATAACAGTATAGAGATCCTGGAAGGGCTGGAAGCGGTCCGCAAGAGACCGGGCATGTATATCGGTTCTGTTGATGCCAGGGGTTTGCATCATCTGGTATGGGAGATCGTTGACAATGCGATCGATGAAGCGATCAACGGCTTTGGAAACGAGATCATCATCCAGATCAACAAAGACGGATCCTGCACCGTGACGGATTTCGGACGAGGAATGCCTGTTGGCACCCACAAGTCCGGCAAGAACACGCTGCAGGTCATTTTTACCGTGCTTCATGCCGGCGGCAAGTTTACGGATCAGGGCGGTTACAAGACCGCAGGCGGATTACACGGCGTTGGTGCATCTGTCGTCAATGCATTGTCCAAATGGCTGGAAGTTGAAGTCTGCAGAGACAAGAAGCGCTATCTGATGCGCTTTGAAAACGGCGGAAAGAAAGTTTCAAAACTGCAGGAGCTTGGTGCGACCAACCGTACCGGTTCCAAGGTCACTTTCATGCCGGATGATAAGATCTTCCAGACGACCAATTTCAATTTTCAGACGATCCTTGAAAGGGCACAGGAAGAAGCCTTCCTGTTAAAGAACGTCAAGCTGACGGTCAAAGATGAGCGAAGCAATGAACAGCAGGAATTCCTGTATAAGGAAGGACTTAAGGCCTTCATGGAATACCTGCATGAAGATAAGGATGTACTTCATGATACCGTGACCTTCTCCGGTGAGAAAGATGGGATTAGCGTTGATATTGCCTTCCAGTATACGGATGGCTATCAGGAAAATACCTTCTCCTATGTCAACCTGGTCAGAACAGGCGATGGCGGTACGCATGAAGCCGGCTACAAGAGTGCCTTCACCAAGGTCATCAATGAATTCGCCAGGGAGACCGGCCTTTTGAAAGAAAAGGACAAGAATTTCGAAGGCAGTGATGTCAGGGAAGGTCTGACATCGATCATCTCCTGTGCGATCCCGGAATCGATCCTGCAGTTTGAAGGACAGACCAAAGGAAAACTGGGCACGCCGGAGGCAAAGACGGCAGTCGATCAGATCGTTTCCGAACAGCTGACCTATTACCTGCATGAAAATAAAGAGACAGCGACACAGCTGATCAAAAAGATACAAAGAGCGGCCCTTGCCAGGGAAGCGGCCCGCAAGGCCAAAGATGAGGCAAGATCGGGCAAGAAGTCCTCTTCCAAAGCCAAGGAGATCTTAAGCGGCAAGCTTGCTCCGGCACAGTCAAGAGATTCTTCAAAGCTTGAACTGTTCTTAGTCGAGGGTGATTCCGCCGGCGGTTCCGCCAAGAAGTGCCGTGATTCTTCCTTCCAGGCGATCCTGCCTTTGCGAGGAAAGGTTTTGAATACGGAAAGGGCAGCGATCTCGGAGATCGAAAAGAACGAAGAGCTCAACACCATCATCCATTGCATCGGGGCGGGTGTTGGTCCGCATTTCAATATCGATGACATCCATTACAACAAAGTCGTCATCATGACCGATGCCGATACCGATGGTGCACATATCCAGGTATTGCTGCTGACCTTTTTCTATCGCTTCATGCGTGAACTGATCGAAACGGGTCATGTCTATATCGCGATGCCGCCTTTGTACGGTGTCATGAAAAACAAGGAACGCATTTATCTCTACTCGGATGAAGAACTTGCCCAGATGAAGAAGGAAATGGGCGAGAAGATGGAGATACAGCGATACAAGGGTCTTGGCGAGATGGATGCAGACCAGCTCTGGGATACCACGATGGACCCGGCGAAGCGCACACTGATACAGGTTTCGATCGAAGATGCGGCGCTTTGCGAAAGAAGGATCTCCGTTTTGATGGGCAACAATGCCGAGATCCGCAGAAAGTGGATCGATGACAATATCGACTTCACTTTGGAAGAAGATTACAGAGTAACAAGAAATGGCTAAGAGAAAGAAAGAAGAGATCACAGAGAATTTTCTGAATGAAACATTGGACGATATCATGTCCGATCGTTTTGGCAGTTATTCCAAATACATCATTCAGGAAAGAGCTCTGCCGGATGCCAGGGATGGCCTGAAACCGGTACAAAGAAGGATCCTTTATTCGATGTATATCGATGGAAACACCTATGACAAGCCACACCGCAAATCCGCGAAGACAGTCGGTTCGGTCATGGGCACTTTTCATCCGCACGGTGATTCTTCGATCTATGAAGCAATGGTCAGAATGTCCCAGGACTGGAAGATCAATGTTCCTTTGATCGACATGCACGGAAACAACGGTTCCATCGATGATGATCCGCCGGCTGCCATGCGTTATACCGAAGCAAGACTTGCCAAACATGCAGATCTTCTTCTCGATGACATCGATTACGATTCGGTCGCAATGACCAACAACTACGATGATACACACCTGGAGCCAACGGTCCTGCCGGCAAGATATCCGCTTTTGCTGATCAACGGTTCAACGGGTATTGCCTCAGGTTATGCGACCAATATCGCACCGCACAACTTCAACGAAGTCATCAATGCGACGATCTATCGTCTGCAGAATCCGGACTGTTCCCTTGATGAACTCATGGAATTTGTCAAAGGACCTGACTTTCCGACAGGCGGCATCGTCCAGGGCAGGAAGCAGATCAAAGAGATCTTTGAGACCGGCAAGGGCAAGGTCGTCGTACGTTCGAAATGTGAGATCGTCGAAGAAAAGACCGGCTCTTCGATCGTGGTTTCCGAGATCCCTTATGAAGTCATCAAATCCCAGCTGGTCAAGAAGATCTCCGATATCTATCTTTCCAAGCAGATCGACGGCATCGTCGATGTCAGGGATGAATCGGGAAGAAATGGTCTTCGCATCGTCATCGAATGCAAGAAGGATGCCAATTGCGAAGCCATACTCAATTACCTGTATAAGAATACAGACCTGCAGATCAACTATTCCTACAACAATGTAGCGATCGTCAATCACAAGCCGGTGCTGATGTCTTTGTCTTCTGCTTTAGACGCCTTCATTGAACATCGAAGGGATGTCGTCTTAAACAGATCGAGATATCTGCTTGCCAAGAAAAAGGCAAGACTTCACATTATCGAAGGCCTGATCAAGGCCGTATCGATCTTGGATGATGTCATCGCTTTGATCCGCAAGTCCAAAGATAAAAAAGATGCCAAGGAGAAACTGAAACAGGCTTTCTTATTTTCTGAAGAACAGGCAGAAGCCATCGTTTCCCTGCGTTTATACCGTTTGTCTTCGACGGATATCACGATACTCAAAGAAGAAAACAAGACACTGGTCAAAGAGATCTCTGAACTCAATGCGATCTTAGCTTCCAGACAGGTCCTGGATTCTGTATTAGTGAATGAGCTCAAGGAAGTCAATGAACTGCAGATCCTTCCAAGACGCAGCCAGATCGAAGATGAAGTTTCCGAGATCGTCGTTGACAAGATGGCGATGATACCAAACGAGCCTTGTTACATCTCGGTATCCAGGGATGGCTATCTCAAGCGTTTCTCTGAGCGAGCTTTCAATGCCAATGCGGGCACTCTGCCTTCCGTCAAGGAAGGGGATGCGCTGATCGGCATCAAATCCTGTGATACACTTGATACATTGTTATTGTTCTCATCAAGAGGCAATTATGCCTATCTTCCGATCTATCGGATCGATGAGTGCAAGTTCAAGGATATCGGCAAGCACATTTCCCATTACGTCCGCATGGAGGGCAATGAGAAGTTTGTCGGCGCAGTTATCGTCAAGAATTTCGATACCTTTGCCTTCATCGTTACGGCAACGAAGAACGGTCTGATCAAGAAGACCTCGCTGCCTAGGATGAATGTCGAACGCTCATCGAAGTATCTGACCTGCATGAAGCTCAAAGGCAATGATGAGCTTGTATCGGTCGCCGTTGCCTATGATGGCGATGATCTGATCCTGATCTCAAAGGATGGCTATTGCAACAAATATTCATCCAATATCCTTTCTGACTTGGCAGCCAAGGCACAGGGAGTGCTTGGCATGAATGTGAAAAATGATGAGCTTTCCTTGGTCGTCTGCGATCATCACGATTCCAGGGAACTGCTGGTCTATACCGATAAGGGCGGCTTCAAGCGCATCCACATCGACAAGCTTGATTTCACATCCCGCAACACCAAGGGTTATCGGATCTTCAAGCAGATCAAATCAAGACCGCACTCGATCATCGGCGGCATGATGGTATCGAGTTACAATACGCTTTATGTGTATAATGAAGGAAACCTGGATGAACTGTCCGTTTCCGAAGTGCCGTTCATGGATCTCGAACAGTCGTTCTCCTCTCCAAGAGAGCTGAAAGAGAACTACTTCCTCGTATCCAAAGATATGTCGGATATTGCCGATGTAAAGATCGTCGATATCCCGGAAGATTACTATTCCAGCCAGGAAGAAAACGAACAGACTTCCTTATTTGACTGATATGTCATTGTTCAGACCGAAAAAAATACTTAAGATATTTACAGATCTCGATATACCCCGTTACCGGGAACAGGGTTTTGAGATGGTCCTGCTGGACGTGGACAACACGATCGCAGCGCCAAATACCGGTTCCTGCGACGAACGGGCCAGGAAATTCATACTGGATCTTCAAAAAGCGGGGTTTAAAGTTGTGATCTTTTCCAACAACAATGAAAAACGCGTTAAGATGTTTTTAGGTGATCTGAAAGCAGATTACTGGTATCTGGCTATGAAGCCGCTGCCGTGTTCCTATCTTGCGGTCTGCAAGAAAATGCATGTAAAACCGTCAAAGACCATCGTCATGGGTGATCAGCTGATAACTGACATCCTTGGCGCCAACCTGAGCGGCTGCTATGGCATTTATTGTAAACAACTGCAGGAAAAGGATTCAAAAATGACTGCGTTCAACCGCAGGATCGAGAAGTTTATTTGGAGAAATGTATTGCATGAAGAAGTGTAAAGGCTGCGGGATCCCGCTACAGACAAGCGATAAAGAAGGTTTAGGCTATGTTCCGGATCTGGAACAGGACTATTGCCAGCGCTGTTTTCGTCTGTCCCATTATGGTGATACGAAACATTTAAAGACCAACTATGTGACCAACGAAAAGATCAGGAACATCTACAACCGCTATCCTTATGCACTGTTCGTGCTGATCATCGATGTTCTGGATGCGTTCTGTCTCAAGGAAGATGATCTGTTTGAGATGTTTGCGGACAAGGATGTCCTGCTGATCATCAACAAGACGGATATCCTTCCGGAAAACATGTCCGAAAGAAAGATCGACAAGGTCTTTTCAAAGATCCTCTTTGATCTCAACAAACGCTATGGAAACATCAAGGCGGCCTTATTGACCAACAAACATGAATCAAGGTTCAACGAACAGTTTCTGAACCTGCTCGATGAACTGCATGCCAAGACTGTCGTCTTTGCCGGCAGGGCAAATGCCGGAAAGTCTTCCTTGATCAACAAACTGATCAATGCGAAGTCTTTGACGACCTCGATCTATCCGGGTACGACGCTTGAAGAAGTGGAGATCGCCTATAAAAACTACCGTTTCATCGATACACCGGGTTTGGTCGATATCAACAACTACACGACCTATCTCAACATTGAAAAATACAAGCTCTCCAAGATCGACAAGATGATCCGTCCGCAGAGCTTCCAGCTGAGTGAGCCGCAGTCGTATTTCTATTATGGCTTGTTACGTGTCGATATCATCCCGAAGGATAAGGCGAGCGTCACGTTCTATATCAACAACGAAAACAAGATCCATCGCACAAAGTATGAAAATGGCGATGATTACTATCAGAAGCACTATTGTGAATTTGTATTGAGGGTCAAACCGCTTGGCATCAGTGATCTTTCGATCAGGGACAAAAAACTGATCGTGATCAAGGGTCTGGGCATGGTGAAGATCAATGGTGAATGTCTTGCATATATCCATTCATTGGCTGACTGCAAGATCTATGAATGCGAGGTAGACATTTAAATATGCTGAATGGAAAACAGAAACGTTATCTGAGGGCCCTGGCCGTCAATGAAAGAGCGATCTTTCAGATCGGCAAGGATGGCCTCAGCAAGGAATTATACACTTCCTTAAAGGAAGCTTTGAAAGCAAGGGAACTGGTCAAGGTGGCCGTTTTGAAGACCTGTGAGGTCGATATGAACGAGATCGCCGTTGAGCTTTGCGCCAATACGGGGGCACAGCTCGTACAGAAGATCGGAAAGACCCTTGTCTTGTACAAACAGTCCAAAGAAAGAAAGATACAGCTTCCATGAATTTCGAAGAACTGAACTTCGATGATTTCATGTCATATGATCATAAACTGCGAAAACAGATCCTGAATGATCCGGAACTCTTAAAGATCATGGTCCGGAAAAATCTGAAGGAAAAACGCTACTATCACTCCTTAAGCGTTGCGGAACTTGCCGCAAGGCTGGCAAAGATCCATCATCTCGATGCGAAGAAAGCTTATATTGCAGGCCTTCTTCACGATGTGACGAAGTATTTTGATGAGCAGCAGCATGATTCCTATCTTCGCTTTTATGATCCGGAAAAACTGAAGTATCCGGAATCCTGCAAGCATTCTTTTTCCGCAAAGTATTATCTCAAGGAAAAGTGCAATCTGCACGACAAGGATATCCTCAATGCGATCTACAATCACACGGTCTGTTTCTCGAAAGACCGTTTGTCGATCATTTTATATATTGCTGATAAAAGAGAACCTTTGCGCGGTATTCAGGATGATGTCGTGAAGATAGCCGAAAAGGATCTTTATACCGCTTTTGAAAAACTGAACTGGGATGTTGAAAGGTATTTGAGAGAAGTAAAGAATGAAAGATTTATTAAAACTGGCTTATGATGCGATGGATGAAAAACTGGCTGACGATCTTGTGGTGATCGATTTCAGGGGACAGTCTCCTTTTGTCGATTACTTTATCATCGGTTCTGCCCGCAACTACCGCATGGCCAGATCCATCATCGAAAACGTGGAAGACAAGGCTCTTGAAGAAGGCTATGAAGTAAAACACGCCTATATCGATGACTCCTCCAAATGGCTTTTGATCGATCTGGGCGAAGTGGTCTGTCATGTCTTTTTTGACGGAGAAAGGGAATACTACAATCTCGAAGGATTATGGAAGGATCTGCCAACAGTAAAAATGTAAGCAACTACGAAGTGCTTGCCTCATATTATGATGAACTTCTTCAGGACGAAGAGGCTTTATCTTTATGGCTTCAATACATTGAAGAAGAGGATTTTCATACGGTCCTTGAACTCGCGTCGGGGTCCGGTGTCATGGCCGGCATCCTGAAGAATAAGGGTTATGAGGTCATCGCCTCGGATATCTCCGCTTCGATGATGGAAGCTTCAAAGAAGAATTTTGATGGCGAATACCTTTTGCTGAACATGACGGATTATGATCTGCATAAGCAGTTTGATCTGGTCCTATGCATCTGCGATTCGATCAACTATCTTTTTGAGGAAGAACTTGATGCCTTTTTTGAGTGTGCCTATAAGCATCTCAACGAACATGGCAGGCTGATCTTTGATATGCATTCCCTGAAGCGGATCGATGAATTTAAGGAACAGTACATCGAAGAGGGTTTTTTAGGCGATCTTCCTTACCAGTGGACGATCTGTTCGGATGCATTCGACTCTACGATCCATGAACACTTCACGTTTTATACGGAGGAAGGCATGATCGAAGAGAATCATTTCCAGAACGTCTTTGACCCGAAGGTGATCGAAGAGAAGATGCAGAAGTATTTTGATGTCAGGATCATTCCTGATTTTGTGGAAGACGAAAAATTACTGATCGTGGGGTACAGAAAATGATAGCGATAATATGTGCGATGGCCGAAGAAAGAGACGCACTTTTGAAGATGATGAAGGATGCCAGGGTGATCAAAGGAAAAAAACTTCTTTACCACGGCTCCTTTTTAGACAATGAATACTACAAGGGAAATATCGAAGGAAAGGAAGTCGTGCTTTCCAGATGCGGCGTCGGACAGGTCTACGCCTCCCTTTGTACGAGCCTGCTGATCGAAAAGTTCAAACCGGAACTCGTCATCAATTTAGGCTGTGCCGGATCACTCAATGAGAACGTCCATGTCGGAAGCATCGTCGTTGCCGACAAGGCTGCAGCCTGGCGTCTGGATGTGCCGGGCTGGAAGAGAAACTTCGATTCGCAATACTCCGTCGTCGGCTGTGATGAAAAGGCAGCCGCAATTGCATCGAAGATCAAAGGCCTTGGTCACGTAAGCGTCGGCGGCATCGTATCAGCCGATGAATTCGTCTATAAGAAAGGGCAGATCAAAGAGATCCGCCGCTTCTATCCGGAAGCCTTATGTGCTGAAATGGAAGGCTTTGCGATCGCGGCTGTCTGTTATGCCTATCAGGTCCCTTCAAGCATCATCCGTTCGATCTCGGATGAGACGCTGGTCTCGGGCAACTACAAACAATTTGAATTCAATCTCAATGCCGTTTGCGATGCAGCCGCAAAACTGTGCAGCGAGATCATCAAGAGGTACTAAATGAAAAAATGGTATAAGGAACCTTATTTCGACAAGAAGATCTGGATCCTGGAAAACTTTGACAAACTCAATCTGAATGCAAGCGAGGGCATGCTGCTGCTTTTGATCGACTTATGCAAATCCTGCAAAAGGCCGATCACTTACGAATATCTGACCACAAAGCTGCATATGGATTCCAAGCAGATCGATAAGCTCATCGCATCACTTGTTGCCAAGCACTATCTGAAGCTGACGACCAATGCCAAGGGCTTAGTCTTTGATATTGAATCGATCTTTGAATTCGATCCGGAAAAATACGAGATCTCGGCAAACAAGGATCTTTTTGATACAACAGAGGAAGTTTTCGGAAGGCCTTTGTCTTCGACTGAACTGCAGAAGATGAACGATCTGATCGAGGAATACGGGCAATCCCGTTTCATTGAAGCACTTCGCATCTCCGAAGCACAGCGCAAGATCAAGATGGCCTATATCGAAGGAGTCCTTCGCAATGAAAAACTCTGAGCTGATCATCAAAGGGCTTGACCAGCTGTTTCCGGATGCGAAATGTGAACTGCATCATCGTTCCCATTTTGAACTTCTGATCGCTGTTGTCTTGTCTGCACAGACGACCGATGAAAGAGTCAACAAGGTCACACCGGAGCTTTTTGAAAGCTATCCCGATGCCTTTACCCTGGCAAAAGCGGAATTAAGCGATGTTGAACGGATCATCCGTCCGATCGGCTTATACCACAATAAGGCGATCAACATCATTAAACTTTCCAAAGTCCTGGTGGAATACTTTGATGGCAAAGTACCGGAAAAAAGGGAAGATCTTGAATCACTTCCTGGTGTTGGCCGAAAGACAGCCAATGTGATCTTAAACAACTGTTTCGATGTACCGGCCTTTGCGGTCGATACCCATGTTTCCAGAGTTTCAAAGAGACTGAATATTTCAGATGCGGATGATGATGTTTCTGTGATCGAAAAAAAACTGATGGATTATTTCCCTCAGGATAAATGGGGGAAACTGCACCATCAGTTCATATTCTTTGGAAGATATAAATGCAAGGCCCAGAAGCCGGATTGTACAGACTGTCCGTTTCAGGGCATCTGCAATTACTTCGGATGATAGAGTTTCTTGGTCTGATAGACCGCGTCCATAGTTAGGTGCATGCCTAACTTTTTAAATACGTTGACATCGACCTGTGAAAGAAGTACCGATGAATGGACGTCGCAGCCTTCAAGCTTGGTCAAAGCCTTTAAAGCACGGTCGCAGATATCAGAAGTGATCGAATCTACAGCTAAGGCGATCAAAACTTCATCGGTGTGAAGTCTCGGGTTGTGGCCATGCAGATACTCGGTCTTGAGTTCCTGTATCGGCTGAAGTACTCGTTCGGAAAGCAGATGGATATCCGGGATCTCGCCGGCGATCTTCATCGCATTGAGAAGTGCGGCAGCGGAAGCACCCATCAGCTTGGATGTCTTGCCGGTAATGATCTGGCCATTGTATTCGATGGCAACTGCCGGTTCGCCCGTCTTCTTTGCAAGTTCGTTTGCCTTGACGGCGACCTTACGATCATCTTTGGTGACGCCCGCTTTGTTCATGAGCGTTTCGATCTTGTATAAGACTTCTTCGGAAAGATTGTCTTTTCTGACTTCGATCTCCGTATCGTAGTAGCGGCGGATGATCTCATCCTTTGCTGCCTTCTGGCAGACCTCATCGTCACAGATGCAGTATCCGACCATGTTGACGCCCATATCCGTCGGAGATTTATAGATCTGTTTTCCCATGACTTTGACAAGCAGGTCATTGAGGACAGGGAAGACTTCGACATCGCGGTTATAGTTGATCGCGATCTTTTTGTATGCTTCAAGATGGAACGGGTCGATCATGTTGACATCGGAAAGATCGATGGTCGCAGCTTCATAAGCCAGGTTGACCGGATGGTTCAACGGCAGGTTCCAGATCGGGAAAGTCTCGAATTTGGCGTAACCGGATTTGAGACCGTGCTTGTTGTCGTGATACATCTGCGAAAGGCAGGTCGCCATCTTGCCTGAACCAGGGCCTGGCGCAGTGACGACGATGATCTCACGGCTGGTCTCGAGATATTCGTTCTTGCCAAAACCGTTGTCGGACAGGATCAGCTCGATGTTATTTGGATAATTGTCGATCGCGTAGTGATAAGCGACCTTGATCTTGGATTTTTCAAGGTTTTTTCTAAGACGGATCGCTTCCGCCTGTTTATTGAAATGGGTAATGACAACGCCGCCGATCGACAGTTCGACCATGTTGAAGGAGTCGATCAGTCTTAAAAGATCCTGCGAATAGGTGATGCCAAGATCGGAACGCATCTTGTTTTTCTCGATATCGTTGGCATTGATGACCAGAACGATCTCGACCTTGTCCTTAAGCTTGAGCAGCATCTTGATCTTGGAATCCGGCTCAAAGCCCGGCAGGACTCTTGATGCATGGTTGTCATCGAAGAGTTTGCCTCCAAACTCCAGATAGAGCTTATTGAATTGTGAAACACGCTTGGCAATATTCTGTGATTGAAGTCTGATGTACTTCTTGTTGTCAAAACCTATTTTTTTCATACTTTATAAGTATATAACAAATGGGTCTTGTTTCATCGGCTTTTGATAAGAAAAATCGCTGTATTTGGGCTAAAATAAGGCTATGAACAAAGAAAATTTTTTCAAAAACTATCCTGCAAGGGATGAGTTATCCAATAAATACGATAATGGCGTCTGTCTGTTTGTATCCGGGTCCTATGGCATGGCCGGTGCAGCTCTGTTCAATCTGATCGGCGCAAGAAGTGCAGGTGCTTCCTATATCCATTCTTACCTTCCTTCAAGTATCTATCCGATCGTTGCCGCAAATGAAGCATCGGCGGTCTATCATCCATATGAAGAAGACAAGAAAGGACTGTTTAAAGAAGGGGGGTTGCCGCATAAAGTCAAAGCCTGTGCCTTTGGTTCCGGCGTCAACAATCTTCCATACAAGAAGGAATATCTTAAGCGACTGATCGAATTGAGTGATATGCCTTTGATCATCGATGCGGAAGGTCTTCGCATCCTTTCGGAAAATGAAGAATTCTATAACTATGGTAAAACACTGATCCTGACCCCGCATATGGGTGAGTTTTCTTCACTATGTCATATGGACATTCAAACGATCGAAAAGGATAAAATACAGATTGCCGTTGATTTTGCGAAATCGCATCAGGTCATTCTGGTCTTAAAGGGACACCGCACGTTTGTCGTATCAAAAGACGGGGAAGTTTATGAAAACCTAAGTGGCAACGCCGCTTTGGCAAGAGCGGGAAGCGGGGATATCTTAACAGGGATCATTACCGGTCTTTGCGCACTTTATAATGACCCGTATACGGCTGTCAAAGACGGGGTGTGGCTGCATGGCCATCTGGCGGATGAGGCATTGCTGCACCACAGCAAAGAGGCCTTTGATCTGATGTTATTTCCGTCTTTAGCGGACGAATTTTTCTTTAAAAGATAGGCTTTTCAGTTGGTGCTTTGCCATCTTGTCAAATAAGTTGTCGTGGTACTTGGTTAGCCTTTACTAACTAATATAGCGATTGATATAATTTCTATGTAAATTTATATATAAAACTTGTTTTTTATATGGATTTAATCAATCTTAGGAGGATTACTATGGCTCATTTACAGGAGGCAGCGGTCAAGCAGATCACCGAGATCTGTGATCGTTACAAAGACGAAGAAACACCGCTGATGATGATCTTAAGTGACATCCAGAAGGAATATGGCTATATTCCACTAGAAGTACAGGAACTCGTTTCTGAAAAGACGGGCATTTCTGTTGCGGAGATCTATGGTGTCGTCACTTTCTACTCGTTCTTCTCTTTGAAACCAAAAGGAAAGAACGTTGTTGGCTGCTGTCTGGGAACTGCCTGCTACGTCAAAGGCGCACAGCAGGTCATTGACAAGTTCTCTGAATTACTTGGTATCAAACCGGGTGAAACTTCGGATGATGGTCTGTTCACACTTGATGCATTGAGATGCATCGGTGCCTGCGGTATCGCACCGGCTGTTCAGATCAACGGTACAGTTTATCCGAAGATGACGGTTGACCAGGTCTCTCCACTCATTGAGAAGTACAAAAACGGAGGTGCTGCGTAGTTATGGAAAAGATCCGCTCTTTTGAAGAACTGGAAGCCAAGCAGGCCGTCTGTACCAAGTGCATGGATGACAAGTTTTCCGGCAATGACGGAAAAAGACATGTCGTTCTCTGTGGTGGTACCGGATGTCTTTCATCTCATTCCGACAAGATCAGGGAAAAATTCGCTGAGATCATCAAGGAAAGAGGACTGGATGACAAAGTCACTGTCAACCAGGTCGGCTGTTTCGGTTTCTGTTCCCAGGGTCCTTTTGTAAAGATCTTCCCGGAAGATACTTTATACCGCATGGTCAAGATCGATGATGTCGAAGAGATCGTCGAAAAAGACCTGATCAACAACGAGATCGTCGAACGTCTGCTTTATGTCGATCCGACCACAAAACAGAAAGTCACAAAGCAGGACGATATCGAATTCTACAAGAAACAGATGCGTATCGCACTCCACGGCTGTGGTGCGATCGACCCGGAAAACATCGAAGAAGCATTAGGTTCTGAAGCATTCAAGGGTCTTGCAAAGGCTCTCAAGATGGACAGAAAAGCTGTCATTCAGGAAGTCCTCGATTCCGGACTTCGTGGAAGAGGCGGTGCCGGCTTCCCGACAGGCAGAAAGTGGTCTTTCGTTCCGGATGTTGAAGGTCCGAAGTACCTGGTCTGCAACGGTGACGAAGGCGACCCGGGTGCATTC
>DESX01000076.1:24528-54724 GCA_002362065.1 Solobacterium sp. UBA3303 | reverse complement strand
TCCCATTTTTGCGGGGCAGTTCATTGCACGGTCCTTAGTTTTCAAACTGCAGCTGATAGAGCTTGTAGTAATAGCCTCTGTTCTTCAATAGCTGCTGGTGATTGCCGCTTTCGACGATCGAACCGTTCTGAAGAACGATGATCTGGTCGGCGTGCTGAATGGTGGAAAGACGATGTGCGACCACCAGCATCGTGCCGATCGACTTCATCTTTTCCAGGGAATGCTGAATGAGCACTTCCGTCTCCGTATCGATATTGGCCGTCGCCTCATCGAGTATGAGGATCTGCGGCTTGTGGATCACCGTACGGGCAAAGGACAATAGTTGTCTCTGGCCCTGGGAGAGGTTTTCACCCTTTTCAATGATCTCTTCCTCGAGCTTTTTCGGAAGTTTTTCAATGAAGCTGTCGGCATTGACATACCTGCAGGCTTCCTTGATCTCTTCTTCCATAAAGGAATCATCATGAAGTGTGATATTGTCCTTGATCGTACCGGAGAACAGGAAGACATCCTGCAGCATCTGTCCGATCGCCTTGCGCAGGCAGGAGATCTTGATGTCATTGATATTGATGCCATCGATCAGTATCTCACCCTTCTGCACCTCGTAGTTTCTGACGATCAAAGATAAGATCGTCGTCTTGCCGGCGCCCGTTGCGCCGACAAAGGCACAGGTCTGCTTCGGTTCGATCACAAAGGAGACATCCTTTAAGATCCAGTTTTCATCTTTATAGGCAAACCAGACGTTTTTGAATTCGATCCTTCCTTCGAAGTGATCGAGTTCGACCGCATCCGGCTTATCAAGTACATCCGGTTTGACATCGAGCAGGTTGAAGATCCTTTCCGATGCCGTCAGAGCTTTCTGCAATGCATTGAGCTGATCAGCAAGGTTCTGTATCGGGTTGAAGAACTTCGACAGATACATGTAGAATGCAACGATCTCACCCGCAGACAGTCCAAAGCGGATACCCTGGGCAAAGCACAGGGCAATGGAACAGGTGTAAATGAAGGAGATCAGCGGACGATAGACACCAAAAGCTTTGATGACATTGAAACGCTGCTTCCTGAGTTTTTCATTTTTTTCAATAAACTGCTGGTCCTTGGTCTCTTCCTGGTTGAAGACCTGTGTCAGCTTCATGCCTGCCAGGTTTTCCGAAAGGAAGGTGTTGATATCCGAGATGCAGGCTCTTTCCTTGCGGAAGATCTCCCTGACCGTCTTGGAGAAGATGTAGGAGATGATGAACACGACGCACACGACACCTAACATCGACACCGACAAAGACGGCGAGATGAAAAACATGATCACATAGACACCAACCAGTGTCGTGATATCCCTTAACATCCTGACCAAGACGCCGGTAAACAGGTCCGACATCGAAGCCGTATAGGATGTAACACGGGTGACTAATGATCCGACCGGCATTTCATTGAACTGGTTGAGCGACATGTTTTCGATGTGCTCAAAGATCTCTTTTCTCAAACGGAAGATGATCCTCTGACCGCAATCCTGTAAGATCACCGATTCAATATATAAGAACAGCTGATTGATCGCCATGATCGCAAAGGACAATAGTGCCAGATTTAAGACCAGGCGGATATTGATGTTGTCCTTGATCAGCTCATCGGTGATACGGCTTGTAAATAGTGGTGAGATCGAATCCAGTATGACATTGAGCAGAAGCAACAACAAAGACAGGATGAAACCACCCTTTTCGGCACTGATGTATCTGAGCGTCCTTCTGATGATGACGCTTAGCGGCAGCTTATGGTCGCCTTTGAGTTTTTCGAGTTCTTCATTCATCAGAGTTCACTCTCCAGTTTCTGCAGATAGACCATCTTCTGGTACGTCGGCGAGATCTCAAGAAGTCTTGCCGGTGTATCAAAGGCTTCCACTTCGCCGTCCTTCAAGACAAGAATCTTGTCCATATGGGCAACGGTGGAAACACGCGAAGCGATGATGATGGTCGTCTTGCCTTTGCGCTTTTCGTAGATATTGTTCAAGATCGTCTCTTCCGTTTTGACATCGACAGCCGAAACCGAATCATCCATGATCATGATCGGTGCATTCTTGATGTAGGCACGGGCGATCGAGATACGCTGTTTCTGACCGCCGGAAAGCGTCACGCCACGCTCTCCCGTCAGCGTTTCATAGCCATCGGAAAAGCCCAGGATGTTGTCATCGACATCCGCAAACTTTGCGGCAGCCCGGATCTGCGTCATATCTGCCGCAGAATTGGCAAAGGAAATATTGTTTCGGATATTGTCCGAGAATAAGAAGTTATCCTGCGGGACATAGGCGATCGCATCTCTTAAAGATGTGATGTCGATCTCCATCAGATCGTGATCATCGATAAAGATCCTGCCTTTTTCGATGTTGTATAAGCGAAGCAGACTATTGACTAAAGTCGTCTTGCCCGAACCGATCTTTCCGACCAGTCCGACCATTTCACCCGGCTGTATCTCGAAGGATATATGTTTTAAGGAATGGGTATCGCCATCCGGATAGGCAAAAGAGAAGTCGTTGAAACGGATCTTTCCCTTGCAGTCGGTAAGTATATAGGCATTTTCGGCGTTGTGTATCTCTTCTTCCTGGTTCATGAAGGAAAGGATACGGCCATAGGAAGTGCGGAATCTTGAATACATCTGAAGGATCTGTCCCATGGCGATCATCGGCCAGATCAGAGTATCGACATAGCCGATAAAGGTGATCAGTTTGCCAGCGCTTAAAGTCACGCTATGGCCAAACAGGATGGCTGGCGTGCCGATGGCATTGCGGTAAACGAAGTAAGAGCCAAGTCCCATCAGTAAAGCCATCGTGATGCCGATGATCATCTCGATCGCAACATCAAAACGGATCGACATCCTTGCAAATTCAAGGTTCTTCCTGCTGTTTTCTTCCGCGACCTTGGAGAATGCCTTGAGTTCCTGGTTCTCCTTGACGAACGCCTTGATGACTCTGATACCGGTAAAGGTCTCCTGGGTGAAGTCATAGAGACGGTCGAACATCTTCTGTCTCTCTTCCCATTTTTCGGACATGACCTTTTCGACTTTGTTGCCCCAGATGACAAGGCTCAGCATCGGGATCAGAGCGATCAAAGATAGGACCGGATCAAGTCTGAGCATCTTGAACAGCGAGACCGCCGACAAGAATAAGGCATCGACAGCCATGATGGTTCCCCAGCCGGTGAATTCTTCCACCGCCTCCACATCGGATGAGAACCACGACATGATCGTACCGATCTTGTTTTCATGGTAGTAGCGTTGGGAAAGCCTCTCGGCCTTTAAGAACATCTCATGACGGATGTCCGCTTCGATCTTTCCGGATGCCCGCATGATCGTAAAGCGCAGGATCGCTCTTCCCGCAAAAAGGATGAAGGCGATCATGATCACATGGGAAATGATCGATGCGATATCGCCATATACTACATTCTCATTGCCGGATACGATCTCAACGATACTGCCTAAAAACTCAGGCACATAGGTCTGAGCGACGTCAACCATGATATCGGCTAAAATGCCTATGGCAAACAGCACGAAGTATTTTTTGTAATAGTAGCTGATCGTTTTCTGTTTCATATCAGGAAAAATACAGGCTTTCCATATTCAAAGCCAAAGCGATTATACCATTTACATCTGAACAGTTCAATTCAGAACCATCGGAAAAGAAAACTTCCTTAAACAGGAAGTTTTCAGCCTTCAAATTGTGAATTGTAGAGCTTGAAATAGAAGCCCTTTTTCTCCATCAGCGATTCATGATCGCCGACTTCGACGACATCGCCCTTGTCAAGAACGATGATGATATCGGCGTTGCGGATGGTCGAAAGACGATGGGCGATCGTAAAGGCAGTACGTCCTTTGCGCAGTTCCTCCATCGAATCCTGTATCAGCTGTTCGGTACGGGTATCGACGCTTGAAGTTGCTTCATCCAGGATGAGGATCTTCGGATCCTTCAGGAAGGCTCTCGCGATCGTCAGCAGCTGTTTCTGACCCTGTGAGATGCCGCTTGTGTCTTCCGAGATCAGAGTGTCATAGCCGTTTTCAAGTGTCTTGATGAAGCGGTCGACATGGGCGAGCCTGCAGGCTTCATAGATCTCTTCATCGGTCGCATCCGGTTTGCCGAAGCGGATGTTCTCCTTGATCGTCCCGTCAAAGAGCCAGGCATCCTGCAGCACCATGCCGAAGATCGAACGCAGATCGTTTCGTCTGTAGTCGCGGATATTCTTTCCATCGACATAGATCGCTCCGCCATTGAGCTCATAGAAGCGCATCAGCAGTTTGACCAGCGTGGTCTTGCCGGCACCTGTCGGACCAACGATCGCGACATCCTTGCCCGGGGCAACGTACATCGAGAAGTCGGAGATGACGATCTTGTCCGGATCATAGCCGAAGCGGACGTTTTCAAAGGTGACATTGCCTTTGATATCAAGATTGCCGTTTTCATCATAGATCTTCACCGGATCCTTGCAATCGGCTTCCTCTTCCTCTTCATTGAGAAGGTTGAAGACTCTTTCCGCTGCAGCGATCATCGTCTGTATCGTATTCATCAGCTGGGCGATCGAAGAGATCGGATGCTGAAGCCTTCTGACGTAAGTCGTAAAGGACTGGATATCACCAATGGCCATGCTTCCCTGAATGACTTCAAAGCCGCCGATCAGACACACGGCCACATAGCCCATGTTCTGAAGAAAGCCGGTCAAAGGATGCATGATGCCGGAATAAAACTGTGATTTATAAGCGGCGTTGTAAAGCTCCTTGTTGAGCTCATCAAAGCGGCGCAAAGATTCACCCTCATAGTTGTAGGTCTTGACCAGCAGATGACCCGAGTACATCTCTTCGACGTGGCCGTTGATCTCGCCTAAATAATGGGAATGGGCCTTGAAGTGTTTCTGTGACTTCTTGACCGCAATCGCTGCCACGACACCGGAAGCCGGTATGACGATCAAGGAAACGATCGTCAGCTTCCAGGAGATCGATAACATCATAAACAGTACGCCTACGATGTTGACTAAGGAATTCAATACCTGCGATACGGTCATCGTCAGGTTGTTGGAGATGTTGTCGACATCGTTGGTGACTCTTGAAAGTACGTCACCATGGGTCTTTGAATCAAAATACTTCAAAGGCAGTCTGTCGATCTTCTTGGAAATGTCATCCCTTAATTTATAGGAGATGTTGACGGCGATGTTGACGTGTAAGAAATTGACGACGTAGTCGATCAAGGCGGAAACGCCATAGATCGTTAAGATCATCGTGATCAGTTTTCCGATCGTATCAAAATCGATGCCCTTTCCTCCGGCATACTTGGACAATATGCCTTCAGCGATCAGAGTCGTGACATTACCGATCAGTCTTGGACCGTAGATGCACATCACGGTCGAGATGACCATCAGGACAAGCGAAAGGATGATCCTTGCATAGTATGGCCGGATATAGCCGGTCAATTGTCTTAAGGTGCCTTTAAAATCTTTTGGTTTTTCTGCAATCCTCATCGGTGGCATCAGGCAAGTTCCTCCTTTGAAAGCTGTGAGTAAGCGATCTGACGATACACTTCACAGTCCTTCAGCAAATCTTTATGTGTTCCTTCACCGACGATCTTTCCTTCGTTGAGGACGATGATCTTGTCGGCATTCTTGATCGTCGAGATACGCTGGGCAACGATGAATACCGTCGCCTTGGTCTCTTCGATCAGTTGATTCAAAGCTTTTCTCAGCTTCTTGTCCGTCTCATAGTCGAGGGCTGAGAAGGAATCATCAAAGATGTAGATGTTGCGCTTCTTGGCCAGAGCACGGGCGATCGAAAGACGCTGCTTCTGGCCACCCGAGACGTTGGTACCGCCCTGGGTGATCGGCGCATTCAATCCCTCTTCCTTTTCCTTGATGATGTTCTCCGACTGGGAGATCGAAATGGCCTTTGCCATTTCTTCATCCGAGACATCTCTGCCAAATTCGATGTTGGAGCGGATATCGCCGGTAAATAAGATCGCCTTTTGGGTGGCAAGACCGATCTTTTCGTGAAGCTGCTTCTGGCTGACATCGCGGATATCCATGCCGCAATAGGTGATCTTTCCTTCACTCACATCGAATAAACGCGGTATGAGCTTGATGATGGTCGATTTGCCCGAACCGGTCGAACCAATGAATGCGACAGTTTCACCCGGCTTTGCCTCAAAGCTGACATCTTCAAGAACGGATTCTTCAGCACCCGGATAGCGGAACGTCACATGGTCAAAGACAAGCGAACCGTTTTCTTCCGGCAATTGTTTCGGCTTTTCCGGATCATTGATCGTATTGACCGTATTGAGTACTTCCTCGATACGCTTGACCGAGACCATCGAACGCGGGATCATGAAGAACGTCGCCGTGACGAACATGAAGGACATGACCACATGCATCGCGTATTGGGTGAAGGCCATCATCTCACCGATGCTCATGGCATCGATATCGATCTGCTTGGCGGCAAACCAGGTGATCGAAACGGTCAGTGCATTCATGACGAAGGTCATGACCGGACCCATGATGTTCATGACGTTGGAAACGAAACGGTCCGTCTTACGGAAGGTCGTGTTGATATCGTCAAACTTGGCCTCTTCCTGTTTCTGCGAATTGAAGGCACGGATGACCAGCATGCCATCGAGGAATTCACGCATGACGGAGTTGAGGCGGTCTGTGAGTTTCTGAATGACTTCAAACTTAGGTACGGCAAAGACGGCTAAGACGATCATTGCACAGATGATGACACCGATCGCCACCACCAGTAACCAGGAGATATTCGGATAACGCATGACCTTGATGACAGCTGTGATGCCCATGATCGGTGACATCAGCATCATTCGCATCATCATCTGGATCAGCTGCTGAATCTTGGTGATATCGTTGCCTGTCCTGGTGATCAAAGAGGCCGTTGAAAAGAGGGAGAACTCGCTTGAAGAGAAGGATTCGACCTTCTCAAAGACATCTCTTCGCATCTTGGCCGCAATTTTGGCAGATGTCTTGGTGGCAAGATAGGTCGAAAGGATCTGCACTGCCACACCCAATGCCGCAATGCCAAGCATCTTCATGCCGGACGACAGGATATAGGATGTCTGTATCTGATCGATCGCAAGACCGACATTGGAATATAAGTTTCGAACGTAGAGCCTTGCCATCGAGGCATAGTTGTCTTCCAGGCCCGTGAGCTTCTCTTCGATCATCCGCTTTGCCCCGGGGGCACTTGTATCGATGCCATACTGTTTAGCAATGTAGCTGTAGACCAGTGCATTCGTCAAAGCATCATTTTGAAGATCATCTTTCTTGAGATAGACATCTTCTTTAAACGTCACTTCCTGGCCATCGATCTTTCCATTCGTACCGCTTTTGACCAGTTCAAAGCTTTCAAGGACGGTTTTCTGTTCTTCAGAGGAAAGGAAGACGAGTACTTTTTCCATATCCGCAGCCGTGATGGCATTGGGATTGGTCTCTGTGATACCGCCATACTGTATGCCGTTTGTAACGATGCCTGACATATAATCTGGAAGCGTCAGTTCCGTTTGCACCTGTACGAAGGTCAAAGCGATGACCGTCAGAATGACGAGCAGGTATGGCTTCATATATCTAAAGATCAGTTTCATCTGCATCCTCCTTGATGTTTTCATAGATCTGATCGCAGACCCGGAAGAAGACATCCAGGTCTTCCTTCGAGATCTTGTTGGCAATCTTTTCATTGTATTGTTTTGCCTTCTGTTTCAAAGCGTTCACGTAATTGCGCGTCTTATCGCTCAAACGAAGGTAATTCTTGCGTTTGTCTGTTTCCGATGCCTCGCGGTAAAGAAGATCCTTGTCTTCGAGTGAATCCAGACTGGCTGTGATCGACGCCTTCTTGAGATGCGTCTTGGCCTCGAGATCCTTCTGGCAGACATCTTCTCCATCGTGTTCCATGAGATAGAATAAGATCTGAAACTGCGTGTAATTCAATACCTTGCCTCTCTCGTTGCCAAGGCTGATACTTTTCCGTATCGTATGTTCCAGGCAGCCGATCTCCGTGATGACATTTCTTTCCATCGTGTTCTCCATAAAAAATGATTAGTTTGAAAACTAACCATTTTATTATATCTCTTAATCTTGCAGATTCAAGCTATTTCATCTCAGCGATCAGTATCGAAACAAAGACCAGGAAACAGCCGAAGATCTCTCTTGCCGACATCACCTGATGCAGGATCAGCCAGCCGAAAAATGCCCCGAAGACCGATTCAAAACTCATCAGAAGAGAAGACAACGAGGAATCAAGATCTCTCTGGAAGGTGATCTGTATGCATTGCGATATCAGACCACCGATAAAGACCATGTAAAGGATCGGCCCGATAGCACTTGTGATATCCGCCATCGCCGGTCTTTCCTTAAAGACCATCAGCACGAAGGCAAATACGGCTACCGCGACCTGCGAGATGAAGGTCAGAACGATCGGATCACACTTTTTGGAATAGCGGTCGATCACGATGATCTGTCCGGCAAACAGAAGCGAACCGATCAGTAAAAACAGGTCACCGATACTGATGCCGCTGACTTCGCTGATGCACAAAAAATACAGACCGATCAAAGCCAGGACGATCGAAAACCAGATCTTTCGTTTCACCTTCTGTCCTAAGAACAGTTCCATCAATGGAACAAAGAGGATGTATAAAGCCGTGATGAAGCTTGCCTTGGAAACGGTCGAATACATGATGCCAAGCTGCTGAAAGACGCAGCCGCCAAAGGCGAACACGCCCATCAGGATACCGCCTTCAAGGTGGTCCCTGTCGATCTTTTTGCCGGAAGACAGGATCAAAGGATATAAAAAGATGCCGCCGATGCCTTTGAAAAAGACGGTCGTAAACGGCTGCAGGTTTTGTGCAGAGATGCTTTGTATCGAATAGGAAAGACCCCAGAACAGTGTAGCCAGTACCAGCATTGCCGAGGCAATCATTTTTTTCTTTTGCATATCTATATTCTATAGGTCAGCCAAAAGAAAAGACAGGCCATGCTGTCTTATTTCTTCAGATTTCTGTAGATCGCGATCACGATGCAGGCACCGACGATCGAAACGATCGCTTCGGAAAGGATCGAATTGCTTGAAAAGCCGATCAGACCGAATACAAGCGTACCGACAAATCCTCCGGCGAGACCCAAGATCATATATAGATACCAAGGACCCGCGAGCTTCATCAGATTAGCGGCAACATATCCGAATGCTGCACTGAGCAATAAAGAGATCAGTAATCCCATACGTTTTTCCTCCTTTATTTACAATTCGATTATACAACAAAAGAAAAAACAAATGATCTAGATACCCACCCAGCTTAAAAACACCGAATAGAAGGTCAAAGCACCGCTTAGGACGTTTGCCAGGATCGCATATAAAACAAGTTTCCATTTTTTCTGCTTGCGCATCGCAAACAGATACACGATCATCTCGATCACGATCACGGCGATCTCAAGGATCACGAACATGACAAGCCAGACCAGAGCTCCGGCAAAGTAATCTGTCAGCATCAGTCCGATATTCAGCAAAAGTTGCGTGATCAGATTGACGATCAGGATCGTGAGGATCTGTTTCTTCTCTCTGAAGCCGAAGAGATAGCCTAAGGCAAGTTCGACGACGACCGTCACAAGCGCTCTTAAGACGCCATGGAAAAAGTCTTTGCCGAAATGGGATTCTTCTTTGACATCTGGTGAGCCATAAGTGATCTCGAAATAGGAATTGAAGGCTTCTCTTTCACAGATCTCCGAGACAAAGAAGGTATCATCATCTGGCGAATAGATGGCGATCTTGAAGGAATCCGGCGGATAGTAGGTCCAGGAAAAGGAATCGAAGCCTTTGAGATCTTCCGACATATTTCCAAGGAAAACATAGCCATCCGCATCTTTGTAATTCGCAAAATACGCATAGGCCTTATCCCTGTCGGAAGCATCCTCTTTCAAGGAAACATCACTGACTTTCCGCCAGGGACCATAGGGTTCCCTGTCCCCTAAAAAGGTCACATAATACGACTTGTCCGGTGCGTTTTTGATCGTTACCGTGACGGAAGGCTTGGGACCGACGTCGGCGGAAACGTTCATAGAAAACAAAGAAGGAAGCAGAAACAATAATAAAAACAAGGAAACGATCTTTTTCATAGGTCCTCCTTATTTATAGAAACGATACATCAGAGCGATCATGAAGCTGCCCATCAGATAGGTCAGGGCACAGCACACGACAAAGTAAAGGACCTGTGCCTGCACGACTTTGCCCTGTTTTAGGAAACGGTTGAAATCAAAAGCGTTCATGCCAAATAGGACCAGCAGGAAGCAGAAGAAGTAGATCCCGACCCGCAGATAGAATTCAAACACCTAAAAGCCCTCCTTTCAGACAGACATCCTTGATATTCAGATCTTCATCCATGATCATGAGATCTGCATATTTTCCCTTTTCAATGGTCCCGAAGCGCTTGCCGAGCCCATAAAAGCGGAACGCATTGAGACTTGAATACAGCAATAAGTCCGTATACTTGGCGCCAAGTTCATAGAGCACTTTCATCTCATCGCTGATGGAAACGACGCTTCCCGCAAAGTGGCCGTCATGGGTAATGAAAGTCGTTCCCTTTTTCGTGCACGGCTTGGACAGAAACATGTATTCGCCATCCTCAAGATTCCTGGCGATCGAAGAATCCGATACCAGCATCAGCTTATCTTTATCAATATTGTTTAAGACCAGTTTTAAGACGTTGCGCTTGACGTGATTTCCATCGGCGATCAGCTCGACGTTCCACTTGTTCATAAAGGCGCAGTTGACTAAAGTGATGTCGCGATGATGGAACGAGCGCATCGCATTGAACAGATGGGTGAAACCATCGACATTCTCATCGAGGTCTTCAAGTACCGCATCGGAGTGGCCGCACATGACTTTGACCCCTGCCTCTTTCAACATAGCACCGATCTTTTTTGCGCCGTCGAGTTCATAGGCGATCGTCATCTGCCGGATCCTTGAAGACACGTCGAGAAAGGAGCGGACCGTATCGCTGTCCGGCATCCGGAATTTATCGGGATCGCCTACACCCAGGTGCTTTGCGGAAAGGAAGGGACCTTCCAGGTGAAATCCCTCAAAGCGGGCATAAGGCGCTTCGTAGTTTTCAAAACGCTGCAATTGCTTTTTCATCCCCTCTTCATCGAGATCATAGGACAGGCTTGCAAGAAAACTCGTCGTGCCATCTTTTGCGAATTCATAGGAGATCTGATCCATCTCTTGTTTATCGACTGTATCAAAATTCAAAGAATCGATGCCATGGCAATGCGTGTCAAAAGACCCGGGCATCACTACAAGGCCGCCCAGGTTGATATGTTCTTCTTCCTTTGGAAGATCTTTTATTTTTGATGTCTGCGGATAGACGTTTTTGATGATGCCGTTATCGATCTGTATCGAGGCATCCAGGAATTCCCGGTTTCCGTCAATGACCGCATGACAATGATCAAGTATCAGTGACATTATTTCGTATTCAAAACGCGGATCAGACCTGGCAGCAACTGTTTCTTTCTGGAGACCAGGCCATCCACAAAGCCTTCCTTGTTGATCGAGAAGGCAGAGTTGACGACTCTTCGTCTGGCACCGGCGGAAAGCACGTAGGAGCCCGAACCGTTCGGGTTCGTCAGCATGATCGCCATCAGGTCATAGCCGCCCGACTTGCAGGCGTCTTCCATGTAGCGGGCAAGATCCGTTTTAAGGGCATCATATTCCTCTTTGGACTTGCAGACGGCCTGGGAGAGACCGACCTTGTTGCCGTCGATGTTGAATTCCTTGAAGTCGTTGTAGACGATCTCGATGTGCCTTTTCGACAGCAGGGATTCACTGTGGTCGATGAGACCTTTGGAGAGTTCATCAGCGCTGACGTCACAGATCGCTTCAAGTTTTCTCGCCGTATCGATATCGAGCTGTGTCGTCGTCGGCGAGCGGAAATTCATCGTATCGGAAACGATCGCACCTAAGAGGATACCGGCGAGGTTTTTATCGAGTGGTACATTGTTGTCAAAGTATTTGTTGGAAACGATCGTCGCTGTCGCACCGACCGGCATCGTCGTGATGTTGATCGGATTCTCCGATTCAAATCCGCCGAAACGGTGATGGTCAACGATCTCGAGGACGACACCTTCATCGATGTCATCGATCGCCTGTTTCTTTTCGTTGTGGTCGACTAAGATCAGCTGCTTGTGCTGGTAGTTGAACAGATGGTAACGGGAGATCGCACCGACGACCTTGCCTTCGTTATCCAGGACTGGGTAAGATCTGTGACGGGATTTGGCGATCTTCTTGGAAGCTTCATCGATCGTATCGTTGATGTTGAAGTAATCGATCTTTTCCTTGCGGATCATGATCTGTTCGATGGTCGGTGTCTGATAGATCAGACGGGTGATCGAAAGCGGCGTGAGCTCCGTGGTCACGATGGTCGCTTCCGCATCCCTGGCCATGGAAAGCACCTGCCTGGAGATCGGCGAAGAGGTACAGACCACCAGCATCGTTGCGCCAAGTTCCAGACAATACAAGAGCTTGTCATCTTCGTTCCTCAAGAGAACGATCGAATCATCTTCGACATTGGACTTCAAGCTCGGGAACATATGCATCTTGCCGGACAGTTTATGCGTGCCCTTTAAGACCAGTGTTCCGTTTAGGATCTTGACGATGTCATTGACTTCGATCGTCGAAATGATCGAGGCGAGCTCTTCATCGGACTTCGTCCACATGTAAGTCAGATCATCGAGGGTGACGATGCCTTCGAGATGTTTTTTCTTGTTGACGACGACCAGACCTCTGTTTTTCAGTTTGATGACCTTGTCGAGGGCTTCCTTCATCGTCATCTCTTTGAAGGCCATGGCCGCCTTATCCATCTCGATCTCACGCAAAGTCGATTTGGCCGTGTATAAGCGAAGCGGATCTTCATAGCCGAAGCGTTCGAGCAGATATTCCGTCTCAGATGAGACCGAACCGATCCTTGCTGCAACAGCGTTCATACCGGTGCTTTTTTTGAATTGCGCATAGGCGATCGCCGAAACGATCGCATCCGTATCCGGATTTTTATGGCCTACGACATATACAGGGTTTTTCTTCATTGCAGAGTCTCCTTGATCTCCTTCAGGCTTACAGGGCCTTCTCTTAAAACCTTTATATCTTCACCAGTCACGTCAATGATCGTGCTGGCACATTCACCTCTTGCGTCTTCGCATACGATCGCATCGATCTTTTCATCCATGCAGGAGAGGACATCTTCCCACTTCAGAAGCGATCCTTCACCGGAAACATTGGCGCTGGTCACCATGATCGGTACCCCGATCTTTTCGATCAGCTTCAGGATGAACTCATCATCCGGTATGCGGATGCCGATGGTTTTCCTGCCGTTGGTGACATAATCATCCACATCCTCTTTTTTCTGATAGATCATCGTCAATGGACCCGGGGTAAATCTTTCGGCGATCTTTTCCGCATCTTTGGATACGACGGCTACTTCTTTGACCATATCGAGTCCGTTACACATCATCGGCAGCGGCTTGTCAAAGCTCCTGCCCTTGGCATCATAGACTTTCTTCATGGCGTCTTTATCCATTTTGCAGGCCAGACCAAAAACCGTATCGGTCGGAAAGGCCACGATGCCCCCATTAATCAAGAGATTGATTATCTGATCCATATCCATCTTTGTATACCTGATGGTTTTCATACTTTAATTATAAGGTCTCAGCTTATAATTTTCATTCAGAATGTGAATATAATAGTATTGTCAGACAAGTTTACTGAACAATCATAAGAAAGGACGATCATGCAGATAAAACTTCAGGAAGTCATCGAGGCAATCGATTCGACAGATGTCAATACACAATACTATTACTACATTCCGGAAGAAAGGATCATCTTGAACGATGAAGATCTCGTCAAGGAGAAGTACCTGATCCCGCTTCCAAGCCACAAACAGATCGACGATTACGGAACGATGAAGGCTTTCATCGAAGAAAAGACCGATGGGGAAGCCAAAGAATGGCTTGAAGAATGCATCAAGGGTGCAGGTGCCTTCCGCCGCTTCCGTTCGACGCTTGAACGCTTTGCCTTGACGGACAAGTGGTATGACTATCTTGAACAGGCACATGAAGATATCGCCATCGACTGGTGTCAGTACTATGGCATCGAGTATCTTGAGGACAATCCGTTCCAGAAAACAGAGATCACTGTTCAGAACCCGGTATCCCGTTCGGAAAAGAAACACTCCTATCGCTTCATCACGATCGACAAGGATAATCTGTACTCCTTAGCCTACCTGACAGCGGATTTCCGCAAATCCCTGGCAGCCTTGAAAGGCAACAAAATTGAGCCGGATGTCGATGAGGCGGTCGAAGAGCTTCGCTACTATATTTCCAAAGACTATCCGGTCTTTGCGATATCGGATGGTGGCAAGTATGTAGGGTATTGCGTATGCCGCATCGAAGATGATGTCGTATGGCTCGAGTCATTGTATGTACGCAAAGAGTATCGCCGCAACGGCATCGGAACGATGCTGTTCAACAAGGCGGCAGCGATCGCCAAGGAACATCACAACGATACGCTTTACCAGTACGTCCACCCGAACAACGACGTCATGATCCGCTTCCTGGCAAAACAGGGCTACGATGTGCTCAACCTGATCGAGATCCGCAAAGCTTATGAAGATGAAGAGCTTAAGGACAATTATCAGATCGGTGATCACAGTTTCAGATATTAAAAGGAGAAGATGAAATGCTGATAAGTGAAGTCATTGAACAAGTCAAACACTACTGCAAGGGTTCCTGGATGGGAAAAGTCATCGATGAGGAACACACCCGCGACAAAGTTCTCTATGGAGAAGTCAACAAGGAATGTACCGGCATCGTCACGACGATCTACGCATCCCCTGATGTCATCCGCAAAGCCCATGAGCTCGGTGCCAATCTGATCATCGCCCATGAAGCTCTCCTATGGAACCATGGCGATCACCGCGACTGGCTCGAAGAAACACAGAACAGGACCTACCTCGCCAAAAAGAAACTGATGGATGACTATGGCATCACCGTATGGCGCTTCCACGATTACATCCATTCCGGTATCCCGTACAAAGACGGCTATATCGACGGCATCTTCTATGGCCTTGCGAAAGAGACCGGCTGGGATGATGCCTTCATCAACAATGAAGATATTTCCGGGGCAGTATGCCTGAATTGCGAGCCGACGACGCCGCGGAAGATCGGTGAACTGATCAAGGAAAAATGGAACCTTTCCGGACTCAAATGCATCGGCAACATGGATTGCGAAGTTACGAAAGTCATGGTCTGCGGTCACGTATCCGAAGGTGGTCCTTCCAATGAACTGATCAAGAAGGTCGACAAGGAAGACATCAACCTGCTGATCCCGCTGGAACTCATCGATTTCACACTGACCGAATATGTAAAAGACTCTGCACAGCTTGGCTTCAACCGGGCCATCATTGCCCCGGGTCATTTCAACGTCGAAGAGCCGGGCATGAAGTACATGGAAAAATGGATGGACAAAGCACTCAAAGAACCTGTTAAAGTCACCTACGTACAGGCTGGTGATATGTACACATTCCTCTAAAGCGCCTGCAGCAGGCGCTTTTTTCTTGCATCAGCTTCCTTGTTTTAATATATAATAGTTATGGTAATGGGGCTTTAGCTCAGCTGGCAGAGCGCCTGGTTCGCAATCAGGAGGTCACCGGTTCGATCCCGGCAAGCTCCACCATTTTAAAAAAATACCTCCTTTCAAAAAGGAGGTTTTCTTTTTGTCCAGAAGAAAAGCTGAACTTTCGCTCAGCTTATCCAACTTATTTGAGTACGTCGGCCGCGAAGTTTCTCGCTTCTTCTTCCGTATCAAAGGCCGCTACGAACATGTAGTTGGCCATTGCGCCGGAAAGTGCTTCCTCGACCCTTCCCTCATGTTTCATATGCGGACCGTATTTCTTTCTGACCTGTTCGGCAGTCAGTTCAAACTGCCGGCCGTCACGTCTTGATGCGAAGCAGCAGACTCCTTCATAGGTCCTCTTCCGGTCAGTCTTGTCAAAGGCGATCATATCTGCCCAGATCTCATAGACATCCGTGCCGTTTGCCCAGTTTTTCATGGTCGGGGAAATGCCGCCGCTTGGACGCATGTTGACTTCCAGGGCAACGATGTCACCCTTCTTGCCGATGTGCTGGTCGCAGTTGAGACGGAAGAATTCCATATGGACCATACGGCTCTTGACGCCAAAGGCCTTTGCCGTCCTTCTTCCGGCATCGAGCAGATCTGCCGGCAGCTTCGCTCTTTCATAGAAGCAGGAGTTGCCGTTTTCCGAGACGGCTTCCATCAGATTGGCGACGGTGACATTGCCGTTTTCAAACAGTGCCTTTCCTTTGGAGTTGATGATCGCATCATAAGTCTCGATCTCACCATAGATGTACTCTTCCATGATGTAGGTGACATCCGGTTTGATCTCAAAGAAGTGCTTGAGGTCTTCTTCGTTCTTGATCCTGTATGTGTCGTTTGCCCCGACGCCATTGTCCGGTTTGACGACGACCGGGAAACCGACTTCCCTGATGAAGGCAAGGCAGTTATCATAATCATCGACGATGTGATATCTTGCGACCGGGATACCCGCTTTGGTGTAGTTCTTCTTCATTAAAGACTTGTACTTGACCACAGCCATGTCTTTCGGATGGAAGCCGGTCTTAATGTTGAAGTCTTCTCTTAATTTCGCATCTCTTTCAAGCCAGTACTCGTTGTTGGACTCGAGATAATCGATCCTTCCGTATTTGAACGAGAAGAAAGCGACAGCCCTGTAGACTTCGTCGTAGTTCTCAAGTGTCGAAACCTTGTAATATTCATTTAAGGCATTCTTCAGTTCATCGGTGAGCTCATCGTATGGTGCATCGCCGATACCTAAGACATTGATGCCGTTTCTCTTGAGGCGATCGCAGAAGTTCCAGTGATTGGATGGAAAATTCGGTGAGAGATAAATGAAGTTTTTCATAACTATTCCCCTTCTAACAGGTACGGGAGGAAGTAAGGCACCTGTTTGTACCACCATGGCCAGTCATGGTTGACATCACTTCCCCAGTAATCGACCCAGATATTGATCCCCAGTTCATGGAAGCGCTGGTCGAGGTATTGTGTGCTCCAAGGTTCTTCCCAGGCACCCATACCGACGCAGACAACTGCTTTGTTATTATTGTAACGCTGAATGAACGGATGATCCGGGCCCATTCCACGCATATAATCAGTGATCGAGTTGTTGTAGACGACTTCATCCATGTAGTCGCCGAAGAAATAGGAAGCGTGATAGATACCGCTTAATGCCATACACCGGTCAAACAGATCCGGGAAACGCAGGTACAGGTTGAGGGCGTGTGTGGCACCCATCGAACAGCCGAAGGTCATGATCCCCGGGAAACCATCCCAGCCGTTTTTCTCATTGACGTATTCACGGATGAACGGCACGACCTCTCTGGTGATGTAGTTGATCCACTCTTCGTGGTGACGGATACGCTGATATGGATCGCCATTCCTGTCGCTCCAGGTCTCGATGTCGATGGTGTCGATCGCAAAGACGATGACTTTTCCTGCATCGATCCATGGCGCAAAGGTATCGGTCAGATGAAAATTCTCAAAATCGAAAAAGCGTCCATCCTGGCACGGGATGAACAGTATCGGTCTGCCGGCATGGCCATAGACCTTCAGCGGCATCATCCTGTTCAGGTTTTCGCTGTAGAATTCAAAGTAATTGGTTTCCATATCTGTCTGTCCTTCTTTCTATAGATCGTAGAATAATGTGTCCATGAAGAACGGGATCTGTTTCTCCCAGCTTGCTTCATTGTGTTCGCCGTTTGGCACGATGCGGGTCTCAAGCAGTACCTTCTTTCCGATCAGCCTGCTGCAGACATTGCCGAAGACCTCTCTGGTATTGCGGTAGCCGATCTCCTTTTCGCCATAGTCCATATATAAGACTGTATCTTTTCGAAATCTTGTCTGATCGATCATCTCGTAGACCTTGTCCGGTGAAAAGCCGACCGATGGCGACAGGGCAGCACCTCTTGAGAAATACTTGCCGTACTTACATATCGCATAGATGGTCATGAGCCCGCCCATCGAGGAACCGGAAATGAAGGTGTATTCCCTTTGCGGCAGTGTCGGGTAGTTGTCATCGATGTAAGGCTTGAGTTCCTTTGTGAACCAGTCCATCGTGATCTTTCCTCTTCCCTTCACCTTGCCCCAGTCCGGATCATCGAAATCGAATGGCGAGTACTCTGACAATCTTCCGCCGCATTTTTCTTCTTCACTGTGGTGATTGCATTCAACACCGACCACCATCAAAGGTGTCTCGCTCTCCTGCAGATATTTCAAAAGGCCCCAGCTCTTTCCATAGCTCGCCTCTTCATCGTAAAACAGGTTCTGTCCGTCAAACATGTACAATACAGGGTAAGCACCCTCGTCATCGGGAACATAAACATAAACTTTTCTCTTCTCTTCTCCCGTCAGCTGCGGTATCGAAGTTTCAAATATATCCAGCATAATCTTTCCTTTATAATCTTATGTTTATTTTAAACCATTTAAACTCTTCAGACACCTGTTTTTACATGCGCAGGTCATTTTGTAACGCAAAAAAAAGATCATGCTTTGAAACATGACCTTTATATCAGACTTTGAATTACTCTTTGTCGAGTGATCCGGCTTTGGCAACCGTCTTGGAATAGCCAAACAGAAGAAGACCGCCGAGCACGACTGCAAACAGACAGTCACCCAGTCCGGCAACCAGACCCTGCGTGAAGACTAAGCTTGCATCTTCTTTGTAGATGACGATATCACCGATCGGCGCAACGAGCAGCCATGCGACCGCATTGGCGATCAGGTTGGCGATGACGAAGTTGACGAGTTCCTTTGTTGAGAAGTAACCGTCTTTGACGTTGATCTTCTTTGCGAACAAGCCGATGATCAGACCATAGACTGCAGTAGCGAATGCCCATGTCCACCATACGCCGCCCCAAGACATATCGCAAAGGACATGACCGATAAAGCCAGACAGACAGCCGACGACCGGTCCGTATAAGACAGCAAAGACAGCCTGCACTGCATACTGGAAAGCGATGTTCGTGTTCGGAATGCCGCTCGGGATGGCTACGAAACGTGCCAGAACAAAGAACAGAGCAGCACCGATACCTGTCGCAACGACTTTCTGTACAGAATCATTTTTCATTTGATTTTCCCCCTTAATTCAATAAACAGACGAACTGTTTTTGACGCATTTATATTATCATCAACGCCCTTTTCTTTCAATGATCCGAAGTGTCGAAAGGACCGCAGTTAAAGGCTTTTTGAAAGGAAGCGGATCGTTTCTTCAAGAAGCCTTTCGTTGTCCCGCTTGCGGCCATCCCATAAGCCAAAGCCATGGTCCGCATTCTTCATAAAGACGAGCTTTTTCTCTTTTGCCTTACAGAGCGCAGATGCTATGATCTTTCCGTTTTGCGGATCGATCGTGATATCCTTTTCGCCCTGCACGATCAAAGCCTCACCTTTAAAATCGTTCAGAGGTGACAAGGCATCTTCATAAAGCAGATCATCGATCAGCTGCTTTGACATCTGTATCGTTTCCTTTTCAAAGATGTCATAGAAATCGCAATAACCTTTTTCATCGCACTGCTTTTTTAATTGCGAAAGATCCTGTTCAAGGAATTGATCATCTTCATCCATCGTTTCAAGAAGCGATGCCCAGAAGACAAGCTTTGAAAATTCCGGGTGCCTTTCAAGAAACAAAGAGATGATCCTTCCGCCCATCGAGTAGCCAAGAAGATATCTTCGGTCTTCATCAAACTTATAATTCTTCTTTGCGTATGCATAACAGCTTTCAAGATCATCGATGCAGGAAGAAAGGCTGTAGTTCACGAATGCTTCCTTTGAACTTCCGTTTCCCGCAAAGTCGGGAGCGATGCAAAGAAGTCCCTGTGCGGAGAGTTTTTCGCCGATATATGAATATCTTCCGTCTTCTTCCTTCTGTGAACGGAAGGAATGTGCCATCAAAAGCAAAGGCCCCTTGCCGTTTCCCTCATAAACAGAAACGGGGATGTCTGTTCCCCGTTTTGATGGAATAAGGATCTCTTTCATGAGAGCTTCTTGTACAGATAGTTGCCAAGCATCTGTACGAGCTGAACAAAGATGATCAGGATCAAAGAACAGACAAACAGGATATCTGTCTTGTACTGCTGGTAGCCATAGCGGATCGCCAGGTCGCCAATGCCGCCGCCGCCGACCGTTCCGGCCATTGCCGAATAGCCGACTAAGGAGATGATCAGAAGGATCACGCCATTGAGCATGCGCGGAATGGATTCCTTGATGTAGACGCGGAACAGTATCTGCCAGTCGGAAGCGCCAAAGGATCTTGCCGCCTCGATGACGCCGGGATCGGTCTCCCTTAAGGAAGTTTCAAAGATCCTTGCGATGTACGGGATCGCCGATACCGTCAAAGGAACGACCGCAGCTCTGGTACCGATCGCCTTGCCGATCAGCATCCTTGTAAACGGAATGATGATGACCAGCAGGATGATGAACGGGAAGGAGCGGAAGACGTTCACGATCAAAGAAAGCGTCTCATAGACGATCTTGTTCGGACGAAGGCCGTCCGGTGCCGTCAGTGTCAGGATGATCGCCGGAATGAAGCCGAGGATCACGGAAAATAATGTAGACCAGAAGACCATGTATAAGGTCTGCTGAAATGAAGTCCAGATCACGTTGCTCATCCGTTCAATACCTCCCATAATACTTTCACACTGTCCAAATAGGCAGTGACTCTGTCTTTGTCTTCTTCCTTCACGTTGATGACCAGAGAGCCATAGACGTTGGAACGGAAATCCTCCAGTTTTGCCCAGGAGATCGAAAAGTCGATATTGAGCTTCCTTGCCATCTGCGAGATGACCGGTTCATCGGCGGATTCATCCGTAAAGAACAGCTGAATGTTGACGCCTTCCTCAGGAAGCAGTTCCGAATCTTCATGCAGGAACGCCTTGATGTCCTTGGCCGGTCTGATGAACAGTTCTTCCGGCTTGCCGATCTGTAAGACTCTTCCGCCCTTGATGAAGGCGACTCTCTCACAGATCTGTTTGACGACTTCCATCTGGTGGGTGACCACGATGATCGTGATGCCCATCTGTTTATTGATCTTGGAAAGCAGATCCAGTATGCCTCTTGTGATCGCCGGATCCAGTGCCGAAGTCGCCTCATCGCAAAGAAGGATCTTCGGATCCAGTACCAGAGCTCTTGCGATCGCGACACGCTGCTTCTGGCCGCCGGACAATTCCCTTGGCCTTGCGTGGATCTTGTCTTCCAGACCGACCAGGGAGATCAGATCTTCGATCTTTTTCTTCGCTTCCGGGGTCTTTGTCTTCATGCCCCAGAACTTCATCGGCAGTGCGACGTTGTCATAGACATCAAGCCTTTCAAGAAGGTTGAAGTTCTGAAAGATCATGCCCATTTCTTTCTGCAGCAGGTGCAGTTTCTTTTTATCTTTCAGGTCGACGGTCACGTCATCCACGCTGATCGTACCGGACTGATAGTCTTCCAGCCCGTTGATGCATCTTAAAAGCGTCGACTTGCCCGCACCCGATTGTCCGATGATGCCATAGATCTCGTGATCATTGATCTGCAAAGAGATATCTTTCAAGACCTCCAGATCTCCGAAACTCTTGGATACATTTTCCAGCTTTATCATAAACTCTCTCCTGTATAGAAACAGAAATGTTCAGAAAGACTCTGAACATTTCTCTCACTCACGTATTGTAAACTATTTTTCTTATTGCGGATCAACAAAGGAAGTGATGACTGCGCCTTTGTAAGTATCTTCAATGTACTTGGCAACGGCGTCGGAAGTGATCGCTTCGATCAGAGCATTGATCTTTTCAGAATTCTCATTGCCTTCGTTGACGACGATGAAGTTCGTACGGCGGATGGAAGTCTCAGCATCGAAGCTTTCGACTAAGAGTGCCGGATGTGTTGAAGGTAATCCAGCGCCTAAAGCGTAGTTGCCGTTGATGACAGATGCATCGACATCTGCTAAAGCCAATGGAAGCTGTGCAGCTTCAAGTTCAACGATCTCATAGCCTTTCGGGTTTGCATTAGCATTGCCGTTGATCGTAGCGGCAGAGAGTTCGCCTTCGATCGCATTCAGGAAACCATTGGCGATCAAAAATTCGATAGCTCTTGTTCTGTTGTCTTCATCGTTTGGAACAGAGATCGTAGCGCCATCCGGGATATCGGCAATGGCTGTGTATTTATCAGAGTATAAGCCCATCGGTTCGATATGAACGCCCTTGACTGCAGTCAGTTTCCAGCCGTGCGTATCATTCTGGTTGTTCATGTAGCCTAAAGTCTGGAAGTAGTTGGCATCCAGTTCGCCGGCGACAAGGTTCTCGTTTGGAAGGACATAGTCTTCATAAACGACGACTTCAAGCTCCCAGCCTGCTTCTGCCAGGACAGCTTTGACTGCGTTTTCGAGGATCTCCGCATGCGGGACCGGGTTGACACCGACCGTGATCTTCTTGTCTTCCGCCTCAGCAGCCGGCTGCTCACTGCTACCGCCGCCTGAAGAACATCCGGCAAGGCTCAATACGACTAATACTGCAAGCAATAATGTAATAATTTTTTTCATTTTTTCTTCCCCTTTCTTATTACATTGTCATTTGTATCCGGGGCCTAGAAACAAAAAAGCCGCCCATAAGGACGACTTATTATCGTGTTACCACCTTAATTCGTGTATTTCTACACCTCTTTCAGATACAAACATATCCTAGCACTGTAACGTGTGCATCACGTCACCCTCTCATATCGAGGGCACGGCTCCAAGACCATGTTCGGCTGACCTCCAACGTCTTTTTCCACCACCCAAAGACTCTCTAGGCTCTTTGATCAGCTTACTCTTCTTTTCCAAGCCTTTTCTAAATCATAATATAAACGATAGTTCTTTTCAATAAATACTTTGGATTTTTTCACCTAAAATGAAATATATTTTAACATTTCTGAAAATATTTTCACTGCCAGTAGAGATTCAGTTTTCCGTCATTATGGCCATAGAATTCATCCATATCGACATAGTAGTTGAACTCATCCTTCAGGAATTCTTCCTTGGTCACGCCTTTAGCCCGCATGTCGATATCGTAGTTGGATTCGCCAATGTAATAGATGCCATCCTTATAGCCGATCAGCATCGCGATGTGGCCGTTGGAAGAAAGAAGATCGCCAACCTTGATCTCATCCAGGGATTCCTCGGTGATCTTTATTTTTTCACCAAGATCGGAAAGATCGAATACGCTCGGCTTTGGTCCGGCACCGATGTCACCCGGATCGAAACCGGCATTGATCAGACACCAGCTGATGAATCCCGAACAGTCCATCGAATTCTTCTGGTAGCCGTTGACCGGGATCGAAAAGATCGGACAGCCCCACGGTTTCGGTCCATAGACGCTCTTTTGAATACCTTCTTTTTCCACCTTGTATTCATTGAGGTAGAGGCCCTTGTGATAATAGCGTCCCTCGCCATCGGCGTAAGGAAGTCTTCCGTTTTCGTTGAAGTAGTTCATATGGTATGGAAACTGCAGCAGCATGAATCGCGCAGCCTGCACGGCGGCAGCTCTTGTCTGATAGCCCCGTTCCGCGATCTTGGTCGCCAGGATCGCATCGAGGTATTCGTTCTCCTCGATCGTGTATTCGCCGCACGTCATCATCGGTTTATTGTCATCGATATAAGGAGCCGTGATGTAGTCGGTGACTTCGACTTCGTAAGTGTTGCAGTCTTTGCGAAGCATCGTCTTTCCGACACGTTCTCCGGTGACGCGGTTGGTCTTGATGGAAGCGACCGTTTCATCATCACTGATGTAGCCGATGTCATCAAGGACATAGACTTCGCCAACCCCAAGATAGACTTTGTAGTGTTCCTTTACTTCGCAAGGCTTTTGTATCTCTTCTTTGACGACGGGCTCGGCCACCCCTTCTTCGATGGCTGTTCTTGAAGAAAAACCCATGAAAAAAAGAGAGGACAGGATCACGATCAGCAGCAGCGGAAGTGTGTAGGATTTCTTTTTCTTCACGCTATACATGATAACATAATTCCTGTTTCTCTCTTATTTTAAGCAATCTGTTTAGTCTTTAGTACTCAGGATCTGCATTACACCGGCAACAGCACCATAGAGTACGCCAGCGATCGCCCAGATGATCCAGCTCTTATCCCAGCCGCCTGTAAGGAAACTGTAGCCCAGATAGACCGCCACCACGATACACCAGTAGATCAGTGCGATCGGCGAATTGCGTTTTGATTCCTGCTTGGCCTTGCGGCTGTAGTCTCCTTCTTCCAGCAGCACATCCATGGAACCCTTGATGATGCAGGTATGAACGATCAGAAAGACACCAAGTGCGATCGCTGCCAGCATGAATGCCGTTGCGCAGGTCTCCAGGAAGAGATCCGTGGAGACAGCACCGATCACAAAGACCGGAAGCAGTGCCAGTACACATAGGACGATGCCGATGCTGAGCTGCCTTATGTGGACATTCATATAGCGTTCCCGCTTTTCTTTGACTAAGCCATCGACCCCATACTCGGTATCGATCGCTTCCTTCTCCAGATATTCGTAGCGACTGCCTGCAAGGCCGCTTGTGACAAATAATGCGACCGCTGCCGCCACCAGCAACAACATAACCACCATGCCTATACCTTCACATAAAGGTGCACTCCAGGAGATCTTTTTCACCTCAGCCGCACCTTCAAGCAGCAGCATCGTTATCGGCGAAAGGATGCATAAGCTTACACCCGTCGCTATCTTAAAAGATTCCTTTTGTTTGAACGCAAGATAATCGGAAGCCTCCTTCATCGAAACACGGACTTCCATATAGTCCTCATCTTCATAAACCGCTGTTACTTCATCAAGGGAGAGTTCATCCTTCAGCAGGATGTCGGTGCTGACGCCGAAGATCTCAGAGAGTTTGAGGATCTTGTTCATATCGGGGATCGACTGGGCTCCCTCCCATTTGGATACCGACTGGCGGCTGACATCGAGACGATCGGCCAGTTCTTCCTGTGACCAGCCGTTTCTTTTTCTTAATTCAATGATCTTATCTGCAAGTATCATTTGTGACTCCTTTCATTTCCTTTTGTCACTTGCATCATAACAATTCAGTCTGTGGCAGACCATAAAGCAAGCTTTACAATCTGACAACCATCAGGCGCAAGTGACAAGAAGTTCAGGAAAATGCGATCATTCAGGCTCATTTCAATAAAAAAGGGATGAAAGAGCCTTTGACATGTCCTTTTCAGTTATAACATGTTCGTCTGGTTCTTACATCCCTTCAGCTCCACATAGCGGTATAATTTCCATCTTCCTTGTAATATTCATCCATCAAAATGGCATATTCCCATTCCGAGCGCTTGAAAAATTCATCATACGTGTAGACTCTCACCTGCAGATCATTGACCCAGTAGGCCTCGGCGATATAGATCCTTTCTCCATCCAGGCCGATCACCATGCCGATATGGCCATCCATACCCATGAGGTCACCGCAGCGGATCTCACTGATCTCAAGATCTTCAAGATCGGTCATTTTCCCCAGATCGGTCAGATCATAGACATCGTAAGACGGTCCCGCCCCGATGTCACCGGGATCATATCCCGCATTGTACAAAGCCCAGGTGATAAAGCCCGAACAGTCAAGGCCATTGGCCGTATACTCCCCGGTCGAATATTCATAGATCTTCGTACCCCAGGCACCGGTCTTTGCCAGAGAGGAAGAAATGCCCGCATATTTGACGTCGCTCAGATAAAGACCCTCGTGATAGTAGCGGCCTTCGCCATCTACTTCATAATCTTCGCTTTCCAGACGGCCGTTCTCATAGAAATAATGAAGCTTGTATGGAAAACGCAGGGTCAGAAAGCGTGCCGCCTCGACAGCTCCTGCCCTGCTTTGTTTGCCGGCTTCTTCGATCAGATAAGAGAGCACTTCATCAAGATATCTGTTTTCTTCCACGGTATATCTTCCTTCCGGCAGATATTCCTTGTCCATATTCAAAACCGGTGATGTATAAAGATCGGAAACATGAACGATATAGGTATCACAATCCGTCTTCACTCTCGTCTCGCCGGAAGAAATTCCAATGATCTTTCCTTCTTCCGTTATGGCTGTCGCTTCATCCTGAGAGACCAGTTCTTCAGCATCCGTTTCATACGTCTCGCCTTTCGCCAGATAGATCTCATAGGATCGCTCCAGCTCACAGGCCTCCGTTTCTGTGATCGTCTTATGCGAGGCCATATAGTAAGTACCAGCTAACAATATTGCCAGGATGGTAAACATTTTAAAGCCATTTGAAAGTTTCATATGGAAATTATATCGGAGAAAAAAGGAAACGAATCTGAATTTTAAGTGAATTCCGCCTTTAAAAAAGGGCCTAGCCCCTGATCTTTCCGTATGCTTCGCCGGCAAGCAGCTTCGTTCCTTTTTCATGCGATAAAGCGAAACCGGCGTCTTTTTCAAAGATCATCACGATGTCACTTCCTCCATACAGGAAGTATCCCATCGGATCGCCTTTCTCTACGATCTTTCCGGGAAGCACATCCTTTTCAAAGTTTACGGATGCGACCTGGCACATGCCCAAAGGACAGATCGCCATGTGATGGCCGAAACTGTCTTCCATGATGACGACCCCTCTTGTCTCCAGGGATTGCCAGCCGAAGACTTCCGAGAAGAACTCCTTGTAGCGGCCCTGTTTTTCATCCCAGGTAATCACCCCGCCCGGTGTGGCAGCAGCCGGAATCTTTTTCACTTCGATGATCTTTCCTGAGACCGGGAAATGATAGCGATGGTAGTCATTGATATCAAGGAAGGTGTGGGTCAAAGATCCCCCGGCAAAATATCTGCCGTATCGTTCATCATCAAGGAACACCGCAACATCACATAAGGTACCGGTCTTGATGGACAGGTCTTTTTGATGGTCTTCCTTCTTTTCGATGATCCTTCCGTTTTCATCGATCTGCCAGAGGCCCTGAACATAAGCGTCGGCCGGTGAAACGATGACGTGCGCATCATCCTTAAAAGCGATCGGACGAAGGCTTTTGTCTTTCAGTCTTCTGGAAAAGAAGTCATTGAAACAACGCCAGTTTGCAGGGTCTTCATAGAGATCTTCACTGAGATGAAAGTCTTCCTCAGCTTTGGCAAGTTCATAGTATTCCTTCGACCAGGATGCTTCCTCATCTAGAAAACTGCCCATCTGTTTTACCAGTTTGTAAAACCATGAACGTATCGGTTCATGATGGATCAAAGACGGATGATAGTAGCCCTTTCCTTCAAGTTCATCAAGTGGCTGGTCGATCACGTAGTACATGATCCCCATCGACTGGTCGATGCGCATATAAAGGCTTGAATACTTCTTTGAAGGCGTAAAGGTCCATGGCAGTCCCTTGACACAGCGATCGATCAGATCGAGGTAGTCTTCGATGCTTCCGATCGGATTGGTGTCTGGGTCCGGATTGATCGCTTTTCCTTTGGCGATCGAGGTCTCAAAAAGTGCCTTAAGTTCATCGTCTTCCTTAAGGTAAGCAACGAGTTCTTCCGTGATCGCTTCGTGTCTTTTTACTGCTTCATCAATTTTCACGATTGACATTATACAATGAAATACTTCGATTTCTGTGAAATATGACCAAAAGAAAAAGGTGTACATTTCTGCACACCTTTCAGATCTTATTCTTCTGTTTCTTCAGCCTCTTCCTGTTCGATGACTTCTTCTTCAAATTCATCTTCAAGATCACCGATCATCTCGCTAGGCAGAGAAGCTTCCTCTTGCGCTGCAAGAAGCTTTTCTTCTCTGATCTCATCGAGTTCTTCGGCTCTCTCTTCAACAAGACGAGTCGTTTCTCTTTCAAACTTCGAACCAGTACCGGCAGGGATCAGCTTGCCGATGATGACGTTTTCCTTGATACCGAAGAGGTTATCGATCTTGCCGTTGACTGCGGCATCGGTCAATACCTTTGTCGTTTCCTGGAAGGAAGCGGCAGATAAGAAGGAATCCGTTTCAACGGAAGACTTCGAGATACCTAAGAGCAGAGGTTCAAACTTCGCAGGAGCCTTGCCCGAGATCAATAACTGTGTATTGAGCTCGTTGAGCTTCTTCAAAGAGATCGTCTGGCCTGCACAGAGCTCAGATCCGCCCGGTTCAACGATGATGACCTTCTTCAGCATCTGCCTGATGATGACCTCAACGTGTTTGTCGGAGATGTCGATACCTGTGACGGCATAGACCTTCTTGACTTCCTTCAGGATGTAGTTCTGTACAGCTTCAACGCCGGCGATCGAAAGCAGTTCCTTCGGATCGACGTTGCCTTCTGTCAGTTTCGCACCGGCTTTGACCTGCTCACCGACCTTGATCCAGGCACGGACAGTGGAAGAGATACCACACTTGTGAACGATCGTTTCCTTGTCATTGGAGATCTCGATGATCCATGAATGGTCTTCGAGCTCTTCGACACGGGTGATCTCACCGGCGATCTTGGCAAGAACAGCCGGATGTTTCGGGCAGCGTGCTTCGAACAGTTCTTCAACACGCGGCAGACCCTGTGTGATATCGTCATCAGCGTTTGCGACACCGCCCGAGTGGAAGGTACGCATTGTCAGCTGAGTACCCGGTTCACCGATTGACTGTGCGGCCATGATACCGATGGCTTCGCCTGATTCGACAAGCTTGCCAGTCGCCATATTGCGGCCATAGCACTTACGGCAGATACCGTCTTTGCACTTGCAGGTAAAGGAGTTACGGATCTTCATGCCTTTGAAGCCGGCTTTGATGATCCTGTCGGCAGTTGCCTCATCGATGAATTCATCTTCATTGATGATGACTTCGCCTGTTTCAGGGTCAGCAAGCTGCTGTTTGGCATAACGTCCGACGATCCTGTCATAGAATTTTTCGATCGTCGAGTTGTCTTTCGTGTCGACGATATCTTCCACATAGTAACCGCGGTCAGTCTGGCAGTCTTCTTCCATGATCATGACATCCTGAGCGACATCGACCAGTCTTCTGGTCAGATAGCCTGATTCAGCTGTCTTCAGGGCAGTATCGGTCAGACCTTTACGGACACCGTGTGTGGAAATAAAGAATTCGGATACGTTCAGACCTTCACGGAAGGAGGAATAGATCGGGACTTCGATGATCGAAGGCTGATATTCCTTCTTGGATTTGGACTGTGTCGGTCTTCCCATCAGACCACGCATACCGGCCAGCTGGGTAAAGTTGGACTTGTTACCGCGGGCACCGGATACGGATGACATGGAGATCGGCGATTTACGCGACAGGTTGTTCATGACATCGTCACCGATGGCATTTGTCGTATCAGCCCAAAGCTTGGAGAAGTGCTTTTCCCATTCAGGGAGAGTCAGCTGGCCTCTCTTCAGCAGGTTCTGTAATACATCGGCTTTTGCCTTTGCTTCATCGACGAAGTGCTGCTTGTGCGGCGCAACGTTGATATCGGAAAGGGAGATCGTCATACCGGCAACGGTAGAGTACTCGAAACCGAGGTCTTTGATCGCATCGAGGACTTGCGAAGATCCTTCTGTCTTGTACTTCGCGAAGACTTCCGCGATAACAGAAGACAGGCTCTTCTTGGTGAATTCCGGAGCGATCGGTTTTTCCTTGATGAACTTGCGGATATCGGTACCGTAATCACAGAAACTTGAATCCGGAGTCTTCTTCAAAGAGTTGCCTTTGACTTCGTTGATGTAGGTGAAGTCAGCCGGGAACTTGTCATTGAAGATGAGCTTGCCGATCGTCGTGATCAGATACTTGTCAAGCTGTTCATCAGTGAAACTTGTCTTTTTAAGTGCACGTGCAGGGATCGCCACACGCGTATGCAGATGAACTTCCTTGTTCTGATATGCCATCAGAGCTTCGTTGAAGTCCTTGTAAACATGACCTTCGTTGTCACCGAATTTTCTCCACATAGCGGCAGTTTCCTTGTCGCCGAGAGCTTCGATGGTATCCGCCTTCTCATAGAATTCTTCCGCAGTTTCTTCCATGTTCAGATAGAAGTTACCGAGGACCATATCCTGGGAAGGTGTAACGATCGGTTTGCCATCTTTCGGTCCTAAGATGTTATTGGAAGCCATCATCAGGACTTCGGCTTCGGCACGTGCCTCTTCAGACAGAGGAAGGTGAACAGCCATCTGG
>DESX01000076.1:22746-24495 GCA_002362065.1 Solobacterium sp. UBA3303 | reverse complement strand
GCCATCTGGTCACCATCGAAGTCTGCGTTGAACGCCGTACATACCAGAGGATGCAGACGGATCGCTCTTCCTTCGACGAGTTTCGGCTTGAAGGCCTGGATACCTAATCTGTGCAGTGTCGGGGCACGGTTCAGGAAGACCGGATGGTTCTCCATCAGTTCTTCGAGAACATCCCAGATCGCCGGGTCGAAACGTTCGATCATCTTCTCGGCAAACTTGGATGACTGTGCGATCTTCTGATTGACGAGTTCATTGATGACGAACGGTTTGTAAAGCTGAATGGCCATTTCTCTAGGAATACCACACTGGTACATCTTGAGATCCGGTCCGACAGCGATAACAGATCTTCCGGAGAAGTCGACACGCTTACCTAAGAGGTTCTGTCTGAAACGTCCCTGCTTACCCTTTAAGGAGTGAGACAGTGACTTTAACGGACGGTTTGCGGAACCCTTGACCGGGTTTCCTCTTCTGCCGTTATCGATCAGAGCATCGACTGCTTCCTGAAGCATACGTTTTTCATTCTGGACGATGATGCTCGGAGTGCCAATCTCCAGTAACTTCTTCAAACGGTTGTTACGGGTGATGACTCTACGGTACAGATCGTTCAGATCGGAGGTCGCAAAACGACCGCCGTCGAGTTGCAGCATCGGACGAAGATCCGGCGGTATGACAGGCAGTACCGTTAAGACCATCCATTCCGGCTTGTTTTCGGAATCGACGAAGGCGTTGATCGTTTCAAGTCTCTTGATCAGTTTCTTGCGCTTGTCGCCCTGAGACTTTTCAAGTTCCTTAACGATCTCGCTCTTTTCCTTAAGGACATCGACCTGTTCAAGAAGCGTTTTGATCGCTTCGGCGCCGGTCTGCGCCTTGAATGCGTCCTTGCCATAGAGAGCTTCGTAGTTTCTGACTTCGAGCTCAGACAAAGGCTGCTTGTATTCCAGATCCGTGTTTCCAGGATCTGTAACGATCCATGTGACGAAGTATACGACTTCTTCCAGGATCTTTGGTGAAACATTGAGTACGAGACCCATTCTTGAAGGGATACCCTTCAGATACCAGATGTGAGCGACCGGAGCAGCCAGGGCGATATGGCCCATACGCTCTCTTCTGACGCTTGACTTGGTGATCTCGACACCACATCTGTCACATACGACACCTTTATAACGGACTTTCTTGTACTTTCCGCAATAACATTCCCAGTCTTTGGTCGGACCGAATATCCTTTCACAGAATAATCCGTCTCTTTCCGGTTTCTGGCTGCGGTAGTTGATCGTTTCCGGTTTGGTGACTTCACCATGTGACCATTCCAGGATCCTCTCAGGAGAGGCTAAACCGACTTTGATAGCTTCAAATTTGTTCTTTGCCATGTTTATACCTCCTCGTCATCCAGACCCATGATCGCTTCCGGAGCTTCTTCCTCATCGATCGTATCTCTGATGTTGAGACCTTCCGTATCTTCAACGAGAGTAGCGTCTGAAGACTTTTCGACTTCGCGCTCGTCTTCATCGCTTCTTGAGATCGAGACTTCGTTTCCTTCCGCATCCAGCATCCTGACATCGAGGGCCAGAGCCTGCAATTCATTCTTCAGGACGTTGAAGGATTCCGGAATACCCGGTTCAGGGATCCTCTTGCCTTTGATGATGGCATCATAGGTCTTTGTACGGCCATTGATATCATCGGATTTGACAGTTAAGATCTCTTCAAGAGTATGTGCTGCACCATATGCTTCCAGAGCCCAGACTTCCATTT
>DESX01000076.1:0-22724 GCA_002362065.1 Solobacterium sp. UBA3303 | reverse complement strand
CACCGAATCTCTGGCCGCCGTTCTGCGCTTTACCGCCTAACGGCTGCTGCGTGACGAGTGAATAAGGACCTGTTGCACGGGCATGGAGCTTATCATCGACCATGTGTGCCAGCTTGATCATGTACATGACGCCGACCGCGATACGCTCATCATAAGGTTCGCCGGTCTTGCCGTCACGCAAGACGATCTTTCCGTCCATTGAAGTGCCTGCTTCCTTCATGATGTCTGTCAGTTCATCGTTGGTGATACCGTCGAAGACCGGTGTGGCGAATTTGACAAGCTGACCTGTCTTTTCGCTTAAAGTCTTGGCAGCCATACCCAGATGGATCTCGAGGACCTGACCGATGTTCATACGGGAAGGGACACCGAATGGGTTCAGCATGATATCCACAGGAGTTCCATCCGGCATGAATGGCATATCCTCGACCGGCAGGATCTTGGAAATGACACCCTTGTTGCCGTGTCTTCCGGCCATCTTGTCGCCTTCAGAGATCTTACGTTTCTGAACGACATAGACCTTGATGACTTCCGTGACGCCCGGACCGAGTTCATAGCCTTCCGATCTCTTAAAGACACGGATGGACTGAACGATACCGGCACCGCCATGCGGAACTCTGAGTGAATTATCTCTGACTTCGTGTGATTTCTCACCGAAGATCGCAAGTAACAGTTTTTCTTCCGGTGAAGCGTCAGACTGTCCTTTCGGCGTTACCTTACCGACAAGGATATCGCCTTCCTTGACTTCCGCACCGACCATGACGATACCTCTGGAATCCAGGTTGCGGCATGCGCCTTCCTGAACGTTCGGGATATCCCTGGTGATCTCTTCTTCACCGAGTTTTGTTTTTCTCTTTTCGATCGAGTATTCATCGATATGGATGGAGGTGTAGACATCATCCTTGACCATTCTTTCGGACATGATGATGGCATCCTCGTAGTTGTAACCGTGCCATGTCATGAATGCGATCGTAACGTTCTGGCCTAATGCCAGTTCACCGTCATCCATCGAAGGACCATCGGCAATGATGTCACCGGCTTTGACATAGTCGCCGTCGAAGACGATCGGACGATGGTTGATGCAGGTACCCGCATTGGAACGGGCAAACTTCTCAAGCATGTATTCATGCTCAGTGCCATCTTTCGAAGTGATGATGATGCGGTTTGCGTCAACATAAGTGACCGTACCTTCATCACTGGAGACCAGACCTGTGCCTGAGTCTTTCGCGATCTTCGGTTCGATACCTGTGCCGACGTATGGGGCATGCGGCCTTAAAAGCGGAACGGCCTGTCTTTGCATGTTCGCACCCATCAAAGCACGGGAAGCGTCATCGTTCTCAAGGAACGGGATACATGCAGCAGCGACAGAAACGATCTGCTTCGGTGAGACGTCAGCCAGTTCGACCTGAGCCTTGCTGACTAAGACAGTTTCACCTGCTTTTCTTGCGACGACCTGATCATTGATCAGCTTGCCGCCGACGACTTCGTTTGCCTGGGCAATGATGTAGTCATTTTCATCATCTGCGGACAGATAGATGTAATCTTCAGATACATTGCCGTCAGCGTCGACCTTGCGGTATGGCGTCTGAATGAAGCCATACTTGTTGATCTTGGCGTAAGTCGTCAGATAGGAGATCAGACCGATGTTCTGACCTTCCGGAGTCTCGATCGGACAGATACGTCCGTAGTGCGAGTTATGAACGTCACGGACTTCGAAGCCCGCTCTTTCTCTGGTCAGACCGCCCGGGCCCAGCGCAGAGATACGTCTCTTGTTTGTAAGTTCAGCCAAAGGATTCTGCTGATCCATGAACTGGGACAGCTGCGAAGAAGAGAAGAATTCTCTGATCGCGCCAGACAATGGACGGTTGTTGGTCAAAGTCTTTGGTGTCGCATTTTCAACTTCCGTAATGGACATCTTTTCCTTGACTGCCTTTTCCATTCTCGAAAGACCGATACGGAACTGGTTCTGTATCAGTTCTCCGACTGTACGGATCCTACGGTTGCCCAGCATATCGATGTCATCGGTCGAACCGACGCCGTCAAGCAATGTGAACATGTAGTTGTAGAATGCCAGCATATCTGACATCGTGATGCACTTCTTGTCGTTGAGCGGATCGATACCGATCAGACGGATTGAGCTGTTTTCATCGGACGGATTGCAGATATTGACGACCTGGCAAGCCGTGCCGACCATCCATGCAGAGATCTTTTCGCCTGCATTGATCCTTTGCTGGATGGCTTCTTCCTTGTCTGACATCAGCATGTAGCTGTCGTGGTCAGGCAGATAGTAAGGCATAGCCTGTTCATCTTCGACCTTGACATCTTCATTGTTTTCATCTGTCAGTCTTCCAAGGACAAAAAGCCTCTGGCCATAATCCATGACCGCGTTGAAGTTTTCTGAAGTCAGGGCTACTTCCTTGGCAATGATGCCGGAGTAGATCCTTAATGCAGAGACTTCCTTTGCGATCGCCTTGACATCTTCAAGTGTCAGGACCGTACCCATGAAATAGGTCTTGTCCTTCAGATCGATGTCATTGGCAAGAACACGACCGACAAGCGATAAGGTATTGGCAGAATCAACTTCCACGATGGTCGGGTGGGAGAAGATGTGTCTGAACGGGAAGGCTTCCATATGGGTACCTTTGACCAGTTCTTCTCTGAGCACATTTCTCTCTGCCTTTTCGATCTTCGTGCCGGCTGCATACAGGATGGAGCCGTCAGCTTTATAAAGATCCTGAGCCAGTACGTGATGCTCGATACGGTCGATAACGTTGAGTTTCTTTCCTAATTTGTATCTTCCGGCAGCTGTGAGGTCATACTTCTTCTGATCGAAGAATTTCGCATTCATCAGGCTGGCTGCACCTTCGACGGTCGGGACTTCATCCTGCTTCTGGTTCTTGTGCATTTCCAGCAAAGCAGCGTCCATCGTCTTGGTCTTGTCGGCCTGCAGAGTGTTACTGATCTCCTCATAGGCACCAAGGAAAGAAGTATAGATGGCTTCATAGATGTTGAGGAATTCACGGTCGTCGTTCTGATTGATCAGATCGTCGTAGACCGGAAGACCCATCGCTCTCAAGAACGTCTTGACTTTCTCAAGATCGAAACCATCTTCTCCTCTCTCGAGATTGAGAGAGAAGCCGATACATTTTAAAAGAATAGTCGATAAGATCTTACGCTTTCTGTCGACCGACATGTTCATGATGCGGCCTAAGGCGTTCTTCTTATCATCTGTCAGAAATTCCAGCCACGTTCCACGTGACGGGATCAGTTCTCCGCTGAATGCATCCTTCCCGGTCTTATCATCGGTCTGCGTATCAAAATACGCACCCGGTGAACGGACGATCTGGGAAACGATGACGCGTTCTGCACCATTGATGATGAACGTTCCGGTCGGTGTCATCATCGGGAAGTCACCTAAAAAGACTTCTTCCCTCCTGGTGATGACTTCACCGGTGTCTTCGTCAATGATCTCCAACTCCATGTTGGCTTTTAATGGCGCACGATAATCTTCCTCACGATATTTTGTCTCGGCGACAGAATACTTCGGCTCGCCGAATTCAAAATTCAGCAATTTCAAGCGGATATTACCGCTATAGTTCTGGATCGGGTAGATGTCATCAAATACTTCTTTGATACCTTCCTTGGTAAACCATTTGAAAGAATCAGTTTGTACCTCTACTAAGTTAGGCAGTTCAAGATTACCACTAACCTTTGAATAGTCACGGCGAGTAGAATGCTTACCCGATTCAACGATTTTATAAGTTTGTGTCATTTGCGCCGTCCTTTCAAATAATTATGCTTTGCTCAGTCAAAACAGTCCAAGACATAATAACCGCTGTCTCTTTCTATGATCTTCACTGTGCCAAAGAGTGTTTCAAGTTTTGCCATGGATGACTTTGCCCCCTGAGCCTTGCGGATCACGATATACAGATGGCCCGACTCATTCAGCATGATCCTGGAGCGTTCATAAAGACTGTATATGACCGCTTTGCCTGCCCTGATCGGCGGGTTCAAAGCGATCGTATCGAATTTATGTTCCAGTCTCGTAATATCATCACACAGGTGAACCTTAATATCTGTCTTGTTGTTCACACCGTTGATCCTTGCGAGTTCAACTGCTCTTGAATTGACGTCAGCCATTTCCACACTTGTTTCCGGATGGAAACGCTTGAGGATGATCCCGATGGGACCATAGCCTGAGCCAAGGTCGAGCAGTGAATCGCCAAGATCTTTTTTAACGATGCTTCTGATCAGAATATAACTGCCGTAATCGACGTTGTTCTTGGAGAACACGCCGATATCGGTAGTGAAACGGAAAACCTCATTATCGAAATAATATGTGAATTCCTTCCTGTCGGAATTCAGCTCACTATTATCCGTATAATAATGGTTCATCGCCTAATTATTTGATTTCGACGGTAGCTCCTGCATCCATTAACTGCTTCTTGAGATCTTCAGCTTCTTCCGGGCTGATGTTTTCCTTGATCGGGCTTGGGCACTTGTCAACTAAACCCTTAGCTTCGACTAAGCCTAAACCAGTGATAGCCTTGACGACCTTGATAACAGCAGTCTTAGCTTCACCAAAGTTAGTTAAGATAACAGATACGGAAGTCGGACCCTGAGGTGCTTCTTCAGCAGGTGCAGCTGCAACAGCGACCGGAGCAGCAGCAGTAACACCGAATTTCTCTTCGATAGCTTTTACTAAATCATTCAGTTCCAGAATGCTGGCTTCTTCTAAGTAAGATAAGATATCCTCATGTGATAATTTTGCCATTGTGAATTTTTCTCCTTTTTCTAATAATTATTCTTTTTGGTTTTTAAGATTATGCAGCGGCTTCTGCTGTTGGCTCAGCAGGTGCTGCTTCGGCTGCAGGTGCTTCTTCAGCAGGTGCAGGTGTTCCAGCCTCCTTAGCTTCAGCAACAGCCTTGACGACTCTTGCGAATGAGCTTACAGGTGACTGCAGACAGCTCAGTAACATAGATAACATACCTTCGCGGTTTGGCAGTAATGATAACTCCTTGATCGTAGCTTCATCAACGACCTTGCCTTCGACGATACCTTTCTTAAGTACCAGAGCCTGGTGTTTCTTCGCGAACTTAGCAAGCACTCTAGCTGGTGCAGTTGCATCCGCAGAGAACGCAAACGCATTCGGACCGTTCAAAGCATCTTTCATGTCTCCGAAGCCACAAGCTTCACAAGCTCTTTCGACCATTGTGTTCTTGTAAACCTTGAAGTCAACGCCTTCAGCTCTGAGGCTGCGTCTGAGTTCAGTAACTTCTGCAACGCTAAGACCGCGGTACTCACAGACGACAGTTGACTGAGAATCTTTGATCTTGGAAGTGATCTCTTCAACGACAGCCTGCTTGTTACTTAATACAGCTTGATTCATGTTTCCTCTTTCTAACACCCATATACTCATAAAATAAAACCTGTATCACATAGACACAGGTTAAAAATCATCTTCTGATCAACCTCGGTAACATGATTAAGGGATAGCCCCGTTACTGTCTATGGTATATCGATGCTCAATTATGATACACCTTCTCTTCCGGTTTTTCAATGATTTTTTTCAAAAAAAGCCTTATTTTAAGCCGTTTTTTCACATTTTCCCCATCGAAAAAGACGTGTGGTTCATCCTTTCAGCATGTCCGTCACGTCTTCAATGTATTTATGGTCGATATGTTCGTTTCCTAAAGGCGAGACCGAGACATATCCATGAGCCAAGGCAGCCACGTCGATCCTGAGATCCTGCCGGTCGCCATTGTAGCTGATCCTTGAAGGAAGGATCTGAATGTAGTCTTTTCCATCCTCTTCCGTGTGCGTATAGGAATCTTCATACAGGATCTCGCCGATCCGATCGCAGACCAGTATGCCTTTGATGTCTTTTTCTTCCAGACAAGGCACGTTGACATTGAGGAAGTAGTCGCTATTGTCTTTAGCCTCAAGATACTTCAAAGCGATCGTTCTTCCATATTCGGCAGCGACCGTGTAGTCATCCGCCGTAAAGCTGTCAAGTGAAAGAGCCATGGCTGGCACATGACAGATGAATGCTTCCCTGGCTGCGGCGATCGTGCCGGAATAGATGATGTCAGTCGAAACGTTGGCACCCTTGTTGATACCGGAAACGACCAGATCGAATCTCTCATCAAAGAAATAATGCATCGCCATGTGAACGCAATCCGCCGGTGTGCCCCATAAGGCATAGGCTTCCTTCGCAAACGGGACATCCCGCCTTTCATAAGCCACCCTTCCCTTGATCGTCAGATGATGGGAATTGGAGCTGCATTCGCCGTTCGGTGCGACCACATAAACATCGCCGATCTTCGAGAAGACTTTGACCAGCGTCCTTAAACCTTTGAAATCGATGCCGTCATCGTTGCATACAAGTATTTTCATGGCCAAATCATAGCACAAAAATATGCAGGTTTCCCTGCATATCTTCATTCTTTTTCGATCTTTTTGGCTTCATAGACCCTGGTCAGGATCGCTTTGAGGTTTTCCTTTTCTTCTTCGCTCAGAATATCGAAGAAATCTTCTTTTTCGACGCTCACGTCTTTTGTCAATGTGATCAAAGAAGCCCGCTTGTCATCTTCGTCCCTGCTGCGGCTGATCAGTCCCTTTTCTTCCATCTTGCCTAAGATCTCGGAAATGGAACCCGGCTGAACGCCCAAAAGCTGCTGCAGGCTTTTCTGGCCAAGTGTGCCGCCGTTTTCCTGTAACAGCGCCAGGATGCGATCCTGACTTGAACCGAACATCCGTCTTTTTTCATGGCGCATCATCCTTGCGCAGGCAATAAAGAGACCTTCAAGATCTTCCGGATCTTTGGTCTCATGTCTTCTTCCCGGACAGCCATGAGGACCGTGTCTGTGGCATCCGTGACCTCTGTGAGGGCCATGGCCTTCAAAGTGTCCATGGTATCTGTATTCATCTGTTTCTTCTGAAAAATGTCTCATATCCTTCTCCTTTCCTTAGGTACCTAAATATATTTACAGGATAAGGATAACTTACGTTTTCATATAATGTCAAGGCACCTAAACATTATTGTTTCTTTCGGTACAGAAAAGGACAGTCTAAGCTGTCCCGTTGAGTTGCTTCAGGATGTCAAAGATCTCCCTGAGATCCTGGATGCGGTATCCCCTATAGTATTTCGTTTCTTTTTCCGGATCCGTATTCATAAAGACCGGTGTCATCCCTGCCCTTGTGGCGCCAAGGATATCAGTGGAAAAGACATCGCCGATCATCAAACACTCCTCGTTTTTCACGCCGAGCCTTTGCGCCATCAGATCGAAGATCCTGCGGTCCGGCTTGTGTATGCCGATATCACCGGAGACCATGACTTCATCGAAGTATTTCTCGATGTCCACATGCTGTATCTTATGATGCTGGGAAAACGGATCACCGTTGGAAAGGATGGCGATCTTGTAGTCTTCCTTAAGTTTCGTTATGACTTCAAGGGTCTCCTTTTTCAAAGGCGTATACAAATACATGTGCTTTCCATAGTATTCGGGAAAGGTCTCCATGAAATCTTCCGGCAGATATTCGCCATACTTTTCCATAAAGGGGATCATCCTCGTCTTCATCGATAAGGTGCCGTTGCAGTCATAATACATCATGTCCTGAAGCACAGCTTCATACTCGATGTCATCCATGTGCGTAAACAGCTTATGGAAATAGTCATCATAGATGCTGTAGGCATTTGCCTTGCGGTTGGACAAAGTGCCGTCAAAATCGAAAATGACGGCCTTAATCATTTTCGGCCGCCTTTTCAATGATCTTCTTGCATTTGCGCTCGAACTCCGGCCTTTCCATCATAACGATGGCACCGCAGCCCTCGCATTTGATCTTGATATCGACACCCATGCGGATGATCTTCCAGTAATGGGACTTCCTGCAGGGGTGATCCTTCTTCATCTGTACGATATCGTATAAACCGTAATTCTCTACCATAAGACCTCACTGTCCAGTACGATCGTCACCGGACCATCATTCAGCAAAGCGATCTTCATATCCGCACCGAAGATCCCTTCTTCCGTTTCGATGCCAAGTTTTCTTAAGCATTCATTGAAATAGCTGTAGAAGGCCTTCGCCTTTTCCCCGCCCAATGCATCCGTAAAGCTTGGACGGTTTCCTTTTTTACAGTCCGCATACAGAGTGAACTGCGAGATCGATAAGATCTTTCCATCCACATCAAATATACTGCGGTTGATCTTGCCGTCTTCATCTTCAAATATGCGAAGCTTGCTGAGCTTTACAGCCATTTTTTCAATGATCTGCTCATCGTCCATTAAACCGAAACCGACAAGGACCATAAAGCCCTTGCCGATCTTTCCGGTTATATGATTGTCGACTGTACAGCTCGCTTCACTCACTCTCTGTACGATCAGTTTCATTTATTTTGTGTTCTTGACTTTGACCCAGAGTTCGGAGATGGTCTTGAGAACTTCTTCGTTGTTGTGGAAGACTTCATCCTTCGCCGTCTTGTCGCGCGGGATGTATGCATCGATGCCTTCGTAATCTTCCTGTGCGATCGTCTTCAGAGCTTCTGCGTTGACAGAAGAATAGCCGACGAAGACGGAGTTTTCATGTGCTGCCTCATAGTCTGTGATGTAGTCCATGAACTTGTAGGCATTGTCAACGTTCTTGGCATCCTTGTGGATGACCATTGCGTCAACGAAGTAGTTGGTACCTTCGGTCGGTGCCCAGAACTTGATGTTTTCGTTATCCAGAGCGATCAAAGCTGCATCGCCTGAATACATCATGCCCATCGCCTTTTCGCCGTTTGCCAGGCCATCGATCGCCTCATCGGTGACGTAAGCCGGTTCCATGTTGACAGCGATATCAACGAGCCATTCATAAGCGGCATTGAGTTCTTCTTCCTTGTCCGTATTCATGGAATAGCCTAAAGCCTTTTCGGCCATCATGAATGCATCACGGATGGAATCATACATGTAGATCATGCCTTTGTATTTCGTATTTCTGAGAACGTTCCAGCCCTGTGATTCCACATCAGCCTTGTCGACCAGTGTCTCATCATAGCAGATACCGACATTGCCCCAGAAATAAGGAACAGAGTAATCGTTGTTCGGATCGAAGTCCATGTTCAAGACCTGTTCATAGATCTTGTCCATGTTCTGCAGTTTGGATTTATCCAGAGGCTGGACCATCTCTTCTGCGATCAGACGTTCGATCATGTAGTCTGACGGGATGATGATATCGTATACAGTTCCGCCAAGAAGCTGTGTATACATCATTTCATTGGAATCGAAAGTCGTGATGTAGACCTTGATGCCGGTCTCTTTTTCAAACGCTTTGATAACATCGTTGGAGATGTATTCTCCCGGTAAAAAGATATAGAGCTCTCCGCCCTCTTTTTCAGAAGAGCCGCCGCCGTTTCCGCCGGAGCATCCGACCAGAAGCAGCAGGACAGCCAGTACACTAAGCAGTTTTTTCATCATTTTTCCTCCTCGCCTTAAGCATAGGCATTACATTGCTGAAAATCAGGACGATCGTGATCGCCAAGACGATGATCGTCGAAAGTGCATTGACACTCGGGTTTATCCTCTTGGTCGTTGCGTAGACATAGGTTGAAATATTGTTGATGCCCGGACCCGTCGTAAAGTACGAGATCACGAAATCATCAAACGACATCGTAAAGGCAACCAATGCGCCGGATACGATACCTTCCTTGATCTGCGGGATGATGACCTTGTATAAAGCCTGAAAAGGTGTACAGCCCAGATCCAGAGCTGCTTCTGCCAGGTTTTCATCCAGCTGGCGAAGCTTTGGCATGACCGATAACATCACATACGGGATACAGAAGATGATATGTGCCAGCAGCAGCGTCCAGAATCCGGTACGGATATTGAGCGTTGAGAACAGCAGCATCAGTCCGATCGCAGTAACGATATCGGGATTGAGCATCGGCAGGTTGTTGACCTGCGTAACGATCTGTTTGATCAGATGGCTCGACTTGCTTAAACCGATGGCAACGATGGTGCCGGCGATCGTCGAGACCACAGTCGCGATGACAGCGATCAAAACAGAATAGTAGATCGATTCCATCATTGCCCTGGTCTCGAACATCTTCTGATACCACTGCAATGAGAAACCGGTGAAATTCGTCAAAGAACGGGAAGCGTTGAACGAATAAAGCACGACATAGACGATCGGCAGATAGAAGAATGCCATGACCAGTCCCAGATAGATCTTCTGAAAGACGCCCTTGTTTTTCTTCTTCATCAGATTGCCTCCTTGTCGTAATCGAACTTCCTCGTGAAGTACATCGAGATCAGGATGACTAAGGCCATGATCAGTGAGATCGCAGAGCCGAAGTTCCAGTCACCGGTCGTCACGAAGTAGTTTTCGATCAGGTTACCGACCAAGACGTAAGATCCTCCGCCCAGGAGCTTCGGAATAAAGAAGCTCGAGACTGCCGGCAGGAACACGAGCGTGATACCGGAAATGACACCCGGAACTGACAGAGGAAGTGTGACCTTCAAAAATGCCAGTCTGTTATCACAGCCCAGGTCGTTTGCGGCAACGACCAGAGAAGGATCCATTTTGGATAAGGACGTATAGATCTGTAAGATCATATACGGCAAGAAGTTGTACACCATGCCGATATAGACCTTGACTTCCGGGGAGACATCGACATTGAGCAGGATACCTCTCCAGGCATAAGTCCTTACAAGCATATTGATCAGCTGGGGAAGCGTCACCATCAGCACCATGACGGACTGCGAATCCGGTCTTAATTTCGCGATGAAATAGGCAGCCGGATAGCCGATCAGGATGCAGATGAGCGTGGTGATGAACGCCAGCTTCAGCGAACGGCCCAATACTTCAATGAAGATCGGGTCGGAGAAAAAACGTACAAAATTATCGAGGGTCAATCTGACCGGGATGACCACATTACCCTGTTTGGAAAATGCGTAGAATACGATGATCAGCATCGGAAGCACGATCAGCGCCGCAGCCCAGACCAGGTAAGGATACACCAACCTTCTGAAGCTCTTCATTATCCTATGCTCTTCTCCATGACATGTATATCTTCCGGATCGAAATCAAGTGAGACGATATCGCCTTCTTCCTGATGTTCGGTCGTGTGGATCTTGTATGTGCGGCCCTCTGTAACGAACGTCACATCGTAGACGCCCTCTTCGATCTCCATCGGATCGAAATCGAAACGTACATCGTCGATCTCAACTTCGTTTTCCGTTTCCAGATCCCATGCGTATGCGCCGGCCCAGTTCTTCAAGTCAACGGAGATCGCCATGGATTCCTTGATCTCATCGATGGACTTGTAGACATCGAAGGCCTGGATACCGATCTTTTCTTCCTTGTCTTCATTGATCTTCGGAAGAACGACATCGACATCAACGCTGATCGAAGTACCCGCCGCCGTCTTGAAGGTGACTTCATAGCGGCCCGGTTCGTTCTGGATGTTGTGGGTCACGGAAGCGATCGAGACTTCCGTCTCTTCTTCATCATCCTTCCAGGATTGCGCATTGGCATAAAGGATGAGGTCTTCATTCGTCAGAGTCGGAACATCGGCAACGTCCATCACGAAGTCGGAAGCGGACATCATTTCGTTGGCTTCCTGGTTGTGAACGTCCTCATTGCCCATGACATGCAGCTTGACCGTCTTTGCGGCACCGCGCTTGGTCTCGACGATGACTTCGTAGTGAACGCCCTTGAACAGGACCGAAAGCACCTGGCCATTCATCTTGCCTCTGGACTTTTTCTTGATCTGTATATCTTCCGGACGGATGACGACATCGACCGGCTCGTTTGGTTTGAAATCGTAATCGACACACTCAAAGTCGTGATCATCGAAGCTGACAAGGTAATCCTTCTTCATGACGCCGTCCATGATGTTGGACTGGCCGATGAAGTTGGCGACATAGCGGTTGACCGGTTCGTTGTAGATCTCGGTCGGCGTACCGATCTGTTCGATGTTGCCGTCTTTCATGACGACGATCTTGTCTGACATCGTCAGCGCTTCTTCCTGATCGTGTGTGACGAAGATGAAGGTGATACCGACTTCCTGCTGGATGCGCTTGAGTTCCTGCTGCATCTCCTTACGCAGTTTGGCATCGAGTGCACTTAACGGTTCATCCAGCAAGAGCACATCCGGTTCATTGACCAGTGCCCTGGCGATTGCAACACGCTGCTGCTGACCACCGGACATCAGTGTGACATCTTTTTTCTGATAACCGTCAAGTCCGACCAGTTCGAGCATCCTGTCAACTTTCGGCTTGATCAGGTCGTTGGACATTTTCTTGATCCTGAGACCGAACGCCACGTTTTCATAAACGTTGAGGTGCGGGAACAAGGCATACTTCTGGAAAACCGTATTGATCGGGCGCTTGTATGCGGGAACATCCGAGATCTCTTCACCGTTAAAGATGACAGAACCCTCGTCCTGTTCCAGGAATCCGCCTAAGATCCTCAAAAGGGTGGTTTTACCGCAACCGGATGGTCCCAAAAGGGTAACGAACTCGTTTTCATAAATATCGAGGTTTATCCCCTTCAATACCATTTGACCATCGAAATTTTTAACAATGTTTCGAAATTCAATCAATTTTTCCACAGTCAAGCCCTCCAAATAAAACCATTATACGGTATTTTCATTTTTTTTGATGATAAATACAAAAAATTTTACCCAAACGATATTTTTTTGTTTTTTCGCCAAGGAATAAGCATTCTTTTTCACAAATAATGATATGAAAATGTCAAAGACACCATATGATGATGCGTTCAAAACACTGATCAACGGGCCGGAACTTATCGTCATCTCATTCATCAATGAGATCTTTCATACGAACCATCCCTATGACAGCAGGATCTATACCCTCGCAAACGAATCTCTGTCCCCGGAATCACAGGATCGACGGAAGAAACAATCCTCCTTTAAAAATAACAAAAGCCGGTGTAGCGACAAGCAATCATTAACACCGGCCCGTAGTATAGAGACGCAGCTGCATCTGACTTAAGAATAAACCAATACAGGCTCAAAATCAACGGATGTGAAAAATATATCAGCAATACAGGTTATCTGTATAGTGTTTAAATACGCATCCGCATACAGCAGCCATGTGTAACAATACCGGATCAAAAGAAAAGGCGTAAACTCTTCTGGGTTTACGCCATTGACAGGTTTAGCCTGCTTTTTTTGATAAACTTATTTGTTTTCGTCGACGAAGGCCTTGACGCCGCCTGCATCACGGTAACCGCCGAATTTTGCGGCAACCTCACCGTTCTTGAACATATAGACCTGCGGAATGGACATGATCTGGAACTGTTCAGCCAGATCCATGTTGTCGTCAACATTGACTTTCGCAAATTCTATATCAGGATACTCTTTGGAGACTTCCTCAATGACCGGGGAGAGCATCTTGCAAGGTCCGCACCAGTCTGCAAAGAAGTCGATCACAACTGTACCGTTTTTGATCAGTTCGTTGAATTCTTCTGCATTGATAATTTTCATACTGTTTTTCCTCCACCTCAATTATCCATGAGGGTCTGCTTTTTTGAAAGTGAAATGCTTCTTATTTCAGTAAGGAAGCGGCAGCCTCATCGACGATGACGGTGACGTTTTCATGCTTCTGCAGGATCGAAGCCGGACATGCGACATCGACAGGTCCTTCGATCATGTCTTTGACCGCCTGCGCCTTGTTGGCGCCGGTAGCGATCAGAAGGATGTTTTTCGCTTTCATGATTGTGCCGATACCCTGTGTGACAGCCTGTGTCGGTACCTTGCTGATATCGTTGTCAAAGAAACGGCAGTTGTCTTTGATCGTGGATTCCGCAAGATCGGTGACATGCGTTCCGGAATCAAACGGTGTTCCCGGTTCGTTGAAGGCGATGTGGCCATCGGAACCGATGCCAAGCAGCTGAATGTCCACCGGACATGCATCGATCATCGCATCGTATTTCTTTGCCTGACCTTCGAGATCTTCGCCCAGTCCGGAAGGAACATGTGCGTTTTCTTCCCTGATATCGATCTTGTCGAAGAGATTCCTGTGCATGAAGGAATAGTAGCTCTCCGGATGCTCGATTGGAAGTCCTGCATATTCATCCAGGTTGAAGGAACAGATATCCTTATAGGATGTGCCGTTTTCTTCGTGGTCTTTGACCATTCTCGCATAGAGTCCCAAAGGTGTTGAACCGGTCGCCAGGCCTAAGACTTTGCCGGGTACCAGGAACGGTTTCATGACTTCAAACGCCTTATCGGATGCTTCTTCGTAATCCTTTACTTTAATGACTTTGATCATATCGTATACACCTCTTATCGAATCTATTTTATCTTAAATGATCGCAAAACCATAAGAGATCGAATAGGTCTCACCTTTTTCAAGCACGACCAGTTCTCTTTCCTCAAATGGTCTGTGGTCTTCCTTGGACAGCGTGTTGACCCATGGCTCCAGACACACGAATGGAGCGTGCGGTGTCCAGACTGCAAAGATCTTGTAATGTTCATCGGTCTTCATGACGACGCTGTTTTCCCCGTCCGTCAGAGTGAAGCGTCTGCTTTGCGGATCGTTCACTATATAGGTCGGATATTTCTCAAACAGTTCATAGCTTAATGGCAGGACGAAACCTTCCACATCTTCCTTTTCAAATTCGATCCTGTAATCCGAGAACTGTTTCTTCGGATCGAGCGGGCACATGAAAGCCGGATGCTGACCAAAACCGAAATACAGCTTTCCATCCTCTTTATTGATGACCTCATAGCGGATCGTCACTTCATTGTCCTTCAGGATGTAATGAACGTGAAGTTCAAACAGATACGGATACTCTTTCAGAGTGTCTTCATTAGCGCTCAGGCAGAAATGAAGCTCATCCTCCTTCTGCTCCACAAAGCTGAATTCGCTCTTGCGGCAGAATCCGTGGTTGTTGACTTTGTAGTCTTTTCCTTTAAAGCTGATGATCTTGTCTGAAGGGGCAGAGACATGCGGGAACAAAAGCGGATTGCGGTTTGCCCAGTACTTCGGGTCGCCGTTCCACATGTATTCGATGTCCTTGTCCTTGCGTTTAAAACTCGCGATCTCGCAGGCGTAGGTATCGACCTTCAAAACCGCGCTATCGTTTTCTAAAGTATAGATCATATAAAAATAGTGAATTACTTCACTATTTCTCCCATTGCTGAACCCTTGATGCCGGCAGCATTGCCTTCATCTGTATCGATATGCATAGCCAGCGCAAAATCATCTCTGACTCTGACGACAGTGTCACCGAATACGAGGCTTCTGCCTTCTGTTTCAACTTTGACGTTGACGATCTCACCATTGGAAACGCCGTATTTTTCTGCGTCTGCCGGGGTCATATGGATGTGTCTCTTGGCAGCGATGACGCCCTTTTCGAGTTCGATCTCACCACATGGTCCGACCAGCTTGATGCCGGCTGTACCTTCGATATCACCGGATTCCCTGATCTTGGCTTCAACACCAAGTGTTCTGGCATCCGTCAAAGAAAGTTCGACCTGTGCTTCTTTTCTTTCCGGACCTAAAATGGAAGCCTTTAATTCGCCTCTAGGACCGACGATCGTCAGTTTTTCTTCACATGCGAACTGACCCGGCTGGGAAAGAGCCTTCTTGGCAGTCAAAGAATGGCCTTCACCGAAAAGGATAGCGACCTGTTCTTTTGTGACATGAATGTGACGTGCACTGATCTCAACAATAAATTTATCCATTGATTAAACCCTCCATAGTCTACGTTTCTATTATATTACGTTTTTCTATATTCTCATGCCCTGTTTTGCCTGACGTTCCATATCCCGCTTCTTGTCGGATTCCCTCTTGTCGTATAAAGTTTTTCCTTTGGCCAGCGCGATCTCGATCTTCGCCTTTCCGTCCTTGAGATAGATCTTCAAAGGGATACAGGTATAGCCCTGCATCTTGCATTTGGAAAACAGACGATCGATCTCCCGCTTGTGCAGAAGCAGCTTTCTGTCCCTGGTCTCATCGTGATCGTTGTAGGTCGCGTCTTTATAGGATGCGATATGCATGCCTTTGACAAAAGCCTCACCATTGATAAAAGCCACGTAAGCTTCCTTAAGTGAGACTTTGCCTTTTCTCAGCGATTTGATCTCCGAGCCCAATAAGACCATGCCCGCTTCATAGGTATCTTCGATGGCGAAGTCATGGTAGGCTTTTCTGTTTACCGCAATATCTTTCATACCAAATATGAAAATAGCGAAATCTTCATTTCGCTATTTCTTCCTACATTATTCCGTGATCCTGATGACGATGACTAAGACAAAGAATAAGATGCCAAGTGCCATCGTGACATAAGAGATGACCTTTTCCGGTCCGCGTTCCTTGACGTTCTGGAACAGACCGAGATCACCACTGCCAGTGAAAGCCGATAACGCATCGGACTTGCCGCCCTGCAGAAGGGAAATCAGTATCAGCAATACTGCAACGATAAGCAATAATATTTTCATATATTTACTCCTTAATAATCCGCTTTCGCCAGATCTACATAATTGATGTCTGTCGGTGTCTCACGGCCGAACAGGATGATCAGGACGGTTGCGACCTGAGCCTGGTCGTTCATGGACTCAACTTTGCCTTCCATACCGGAGAATGGTCCGGAGAGGATCTTGACGGAATCGCCGACCGTAAAGTCAACTTCGATGGACTTGTCGGACTGGCCGATCCTTCTTAAGATCTTTTCGATCTCGTCCTGCTTGACAGGGAACGGTTTTGCGCCGCCGCCGGATGAACCGATAAATCCGGTTACGCCCGGAGTATTACGGACGACATACCATGCCTCATCGGTCATGATCATCTCAACGAAGAGATAACCCGGGAAGATGTTCTTGACGACTTCCTTGGACTTCTCGTTCTTGACTTCGATCTGCGTTTCTTCCGCAACGACGATCCTGAACAGGTTCTCCGAGATGCCCATGGTCTCAAGTCTTTTTTCGAGGTTATCCTTTACGCGGTTCTCGTGACCCGCATAGGTGTTGACCACATACCATTCCTTCTTGTTTGCCTGTTCTGTCATCTTACAAAACTCCCAATGAATTCAAGAATGCTGAAACGATGACCAGGCATACTGCAAAGAACAGGACAAAGAAGCCTGTAAAGATGATGACCTGTATGGAATTGGTCAGAAGATCACCTTTCTTTGGCCAGCGGATCTTGGAGATCTCTTTCCAGATGGCACTCAGATTAAACCACTTCATAATTTCCTCCTATTTTGTCTCTTTATGCAATGTATGTTTATTGCATTTCGGACAATACTTCATTAATTCAATGCGCTTGGCACTGTTGTTGTTTCTGTTTGTCGAGTAGTTGCGCGACAGACACACGCTGCAGGTAAGAATTACTTTTCGTTTATCCTTCATAATTCCTCCTTCAAGGTATATAAAAAGTTATCTCTTTGATAACCATATTTATAGTATCGGGAATGAAGGTGCTTGTCAATGAAAAATCATCAAAAACCCTTTGATTTCTTCTCTTCCCCCTCCCCTGAAAGATGCTGGCGCAGGCGCTTTTTAAGATAGTTCAGGCGGTTATCGACCCGCTTGACATTGATGTGCAGCCTTTCGGCGATCTGCTTATAGGAAAAAGACTCCTGCTTCAGTTTCAGGATGTCGCGGTCCTGCGGGTCCAGGGATGCAAAAAAGGCATCGATCTCCTCCTTCATCCGCTCCTCGCGGTGATAGGACACAGGATCTTCCTTTACGCATAACATCAGATCGTGGTCATTGCTGCGGTCGATCGAATAGAAGCCTTCCTTCTGGCAATGATAATCATCCCTCAAGACTTTGCGGATATGGCCGCGTATGACCACGTAGGCATAGGTGGTGAAACGGACGTTCTTGTCTTCTTCAAAACTGAAGACCGCATCATAAAGAGCCAGACAGCCTTCCTGAAACAGGTCGTCTTCATCAAAACGGAAGTCTCCGCTGTTGAGATTCTGGGAATAAATGATCTTGTAGATCATGCGCCTGAACGATTCGATCAGCTTCTTCAAAGCCTCCTCATCACCCTGACGGATCTGTCTGATCAGAATCAAATAGTTATCCATATTTTTATTATTAATAAAAAAATGGGAGAACTATTCCCAAGTTTTTCCCATTTAAACATTTACCTCTTTACAAAACTAAGATCACTTTGTACGCTTTTGGATCACGTTGTAGATCAGGATACCCGCTGCCACTGAGGCATTGAGGCTTGAGACTTTTCCATACATCGGAAGCTTGACGATGAAGTCACATTCCTCACGGACCAGTCTTGACATGCCTTTGCCTTCCGAACCGATGATCAGGACCACGTTCATATCGTAATCGATCTCATCGTAAAGCTGTGCAGCTTCACCCGCCGAACCGACGATCCAGTAACCCTTCTTTTTGAGTTCCTTTATCGTATTGACAAGATTCGTGACCTCAGCCACCTTCATATATTCGAGTGCACCGCAGGCGACCTTGGCGACCGTATCGTTGACTTTGACGGAGTTGTGCGACTTGTAGATGACTCCATCCGCACCGGCACATTCCGCCGTACGGATGATCGCACCGAGATTGTGCACATCCTCGAGTCCGTCGAGCATCACGATCAGGCCGTTTCTTTCTTTGATCATGTCATCGACTCTGGAAAGCCTGAATTCCTTCACCTGGGCGACATAGCCCTGATGGTTTCCGCCTTTGCTCAGCTGATCGAGCTTTCTGCGGTCAACGATCTCATAAGGGATCCCTTTACCTTTGACTGAAGAATCACTCAGGACATAGGCCTTTACGATGCGCTTGTTGTTCAAAGCTTCGAAAAAGGAATTTTTTCCATATACATAATCACTCATTGTGAAGCCCTCCTTCAAAGACCTTTTCAAAAAACTGCGCAAGCCTGTCCTTATCCGTCAGATACAGATAGCCGCAGATCGCTTCCAGGCCGGATGCGCATTCATAGGTCTGCAGATCCCCGTTTTTAGGGATATGGGAGATGTGGTTCCGTCCCCGTTTGTAGGCATCAAGTTCCGCCTCCGTAAAGAAGCCTTCCTCTTTCAGCCTATAAAAGACCTTTGTCTGGCCTTTGGCGCTGTTGTAGCCGTTGCATAAAGCCTGCAGGCTTTTTGAAGACTGGAAATGCTTATCAATGAAGTATTCCCGTACGGCAAGCGTGAAGACCGCATCGCCGATGAAACTGAGCGAATTGCCGCTGTATTCTTTGATATCCATTACAGGATGCCTTTTTCGATCAGGACAGCTCTGTATTTGTCGGCAGTTTCAAAGTCCTTATTTGCCTTTGCCTCATTCCACAAAGCGTAGTTTCTCTTGCCTTCTTCATCGAGGACTTTCTTCGGAATGAAGACGCCTAGGATCTCAAGCATCTTTTCGATCGCGTTGTATTCTTTGTAGACCGCTTCAAAATCAATCTCTTTGACTCTTAAAGCCTGGTTGAGCTTCTTCAAAGCTTCAAAGATGACCATGTAGGCGTTTGGCGTGTTGAGATCGTCAGACATCTGATCAAGGAACTGTCTGTAAAGTTCCTCATCATAAGCTTCAGTCGGTGTCGCACCGGCGATCTGTGCCTTGACTTCCGCCTGCTTGAGAGCAGTTTCGATCTTGTTGAGTTCTGTTTTGGCCGCATTGAAGGTCTCATCATCGTAGATCAGAGAATCTCTGTATCTTGCCGATAAGAGGAACCAGCGGACCAGGTTTGCGCCATGTTCGGCAATGACGTCTTTTGCCCATTGCGTATTGCCTAAAGACTTGGACATCTTGCCGCCCTTTGTCTCCAGCATGCCGTTGTGGATCCAGTAGTTTGCCAGATGGTGGCCATTGCAGCACTCGGACTGTGCCACTTCGTTTTCATGGTGCGGGAACTTGAGGTCCTTGCCGCCGCCATGGATATCAATCATGCCGGAATTGAATTCCTTGCCGATCATGACGACACATTCCGTATGCCAGCCAGGTCTTCCTAAGCCCCATGGAGAATCCCACTTGATGCCCTTGTCGGTCTTTTTCCACAAGGCAAAGTCCTGCGGATTCTTCTTGGCGTCGTTGGTTTCGACACGGGCACCCGCATTGAGGTCTTCAAGCCTCTGGTGGGAAAGCTCGCCATACTTCGGATCGGATTCCACGGAGAAATAGACATCCCCATCCACGACATAGGCATTTCCCTTTTTGACCAGTTTATCGATGAAGGCAATGATCTCATCCATCGTCTCGGTGACACGCGGTGTCACATCGATCGGAACGATGTTCAGGGAATCTCTGACGTCATTGTAGGCTTTGATGTAGCGTTCAGCGATCTCGTTTTCGCTGACACCTTCCTCGAGCGCCTTGTTGATAATCTTGTCATCGACGTCGGTGAAGTTGGACACGAATTTCACTTTGTAGCCCAAAGCTTCAAACGTCCTGCGTAATGTGTCGAACACGACGATCGGACGGGCATTGCCGATATGCGCATGATTATAAACGGTCGGTCCGCACACATACATGCTGACCTCGCCTTCTTTGATCGGAACGAATTCCTCTGTTTTCAATGTATAGCTGTTATACAGTTTCATCTTCCCTTGCCTCCATATAGTACTGATAGATGCTGTCTTTTAATTTTACCCATTTTTTCATTTCCCTGGTCGTGATCGCATAATCAGGCTTGAGTTCGCCTGACCAGATCAGTTCGATCAGTTCTTCATCTGAAAAGGCTCCTTCAAAACCTTTGACACGCCATATCTTACTCTTTTTCATCGTCCATCACCTTGCAATATGTGTATTCGATCTGCATGTTCAGCAGTTCACTCTTTGTCAGTGTCTGTCCGTCGAGGTTCGACGAAGATACGGTCACATCTTCCCCGGCACAGATATCATCATCCGCTCCCGGAACGCCCGTGATGTGATCTTCCGGAATACCCAGAGAGATCAGATAGGCAATATAGTCTTCTTCCTTCATATTGCCGGTGTGAAGGAAGGTATACGTCTCTTCCGGCTTCAGATAGGTGAAGTTGAGCTTATAGGCATCCGAATCGATATAGTCTCCTTCACCGATCGAAACGATGGTCAGCGTGTAGTTTTTGCCATCCGTCATATTTTCCGTTTCAAAACGGACGACTTCCGGACTTGTCACTCTTCTTGAGATGCCGATGCCCACATCGAGCGATACGATATAGCCCGAGGCATTGGGGACACCGTCAAACTGCACGGAAACGTACTTGTCATCGATATTGTATTCGACATTGGATACCATGTCGAGTCTTTGTTTGATCAGTTCTTCCTTGACGAACTGATGATAGGCATTGTTTCCTACGCCATAGACCCTGACGCCATCAAAGCCGATCAGATAATCGCTTGCACCATCGATCGCAATGATATTGGACCACTTTTCGATCTGTTCTTTGATCTCGTCATTGTCGATCTCGATATGGACTTTGCCATAGCGGTCAAGTCCTGCCACAAAGCTGTCGCCGCAGGCCACATCAACGATATCGTTCCAGGATTCGGCTTCCAGATAGTTCATCGAATTCTTGGTATAGACATCGATGCTGTGGTCTTCGCAAAGGATGGCCAGGATATTTTCACTCGATGCGACGTCCCGGATATTGAAGTAGTTCTTCAAAGAACCGGAACCGATGAAGGTGCCGGCTGAAGTGATGACCCCGTCAGCATCCATCGCGATGCTGCCGTTTGCTGTCGCAAAGACTTTTCTGATATTCCTTGGGTCAGGCAGATCACAGGCACCGGAAGAATCATCACCTGCGCAATGGACACGTCCATTGGAATCCACACCCAGGATATGCTTGTCGCCGACTGCGATATCCACGATATTCTTCCAGTCAGAGACCTGATTTGCGTACCTGCTGATCAGACCGGCATTGGACAATGTTCCGTCTTCATTCAATATGATCGTAAAGCCCTCTCCTTCGCAAACCTTTACCGCTGCCGAAGAAGTCAGGTTGGAAAGTTCACCATTGGCATTGCTTCCCGAGCCGTTGACACCGGAATAATCATCGATATAAACGACCGTTGTCTCGGATACGGAAAGCCGGTTGATATTTTCGATCGTCAGCGTGAACGGACGTACCGTATTCTTCAAGACGATCGACATGATCAATATCGTCACCAGCAGGATGGCAATGATCGTGGAAGCGACCTTGTTGTGCTGATAGAAATTAAAGATCTTGTCCGGCAGCGTCTCCTTCGCTGTAAAATACTCGATATTGATCTCATCTGTATTGGCCTTGTTGACTTCATACAGCTGAACATCCGCTGAGTTTCTGAAAACATCGACCAGATCGATATGATACAGAGAAGCAAGTTTCTTCATCTGTTCATAATTGATCATGCCCGACCCGTTTTCATAGTTCATATACTCCAGCGTATCCACACCCAATACTTCAGCCAGATAGGACTGTGAGTAATTGTAATGCTTTCTCAGCTTGGTCAGTTTCTCAGGCAATTTATTCACAACAACATTCTATCATTACATCTCATAATTCAAAAATCAGCTTTTTTTCTGCAAAAGAAAGAAAATGTTTTTTTTGTCTTGAAAAACCCGGATATCGATGTTACTATATATTAGCAATGTGCCCGAATAGCTCAGTCGGTAGAGCGTCCGGCTGTTAACCGGCAGGTCACAGGTTCGAGTCCTGTTTCGGGCGCCATTGTTATGGCAAGTTGGTGAAGCGGCTTAACACACCGCCCTTTCACGGCGGCATTCACGGGTTCGAATCCCGTACTTGTCACCACTCTTCGGTTCCCTAGCTCAGTTGGTAGAGC
>DESX01000062.1 GCA_002362065.1 Solobacterium sp. UBA3303 | reverse complement strand
CTCGATATCGTTTATGAAGATGAAGATCTGATCGTCATCAATAAGCCAAAAGACATGGTCGTGCATCCGGCAGTCGGAAATCCGGATTCAACGATCGTCAACGCGCTGCTTTTCCATTGCAAGGAACTTTCCGATGTCAACGGCTACTACAGGCCGGGCATCGTTCACAGGATCGATAAGGACACTTCCGGACTTCTGGTCTGTGCCAAAAACAACGAAGCGCACAATTTCCTCTCGGAGCAGCTCAAGGACAAGACCTGCTTCCGTAAGTATTACGCGATCGTAAGCGGCGTCATTGAAAACAACGAAGGGGAGATCGATGCGCCAATCGGCCGTTCGGAAAAAAACAGGCAGATGATGTGCGTCACGCCGAAGAATTCCAAGGAAGCCATCACGCTGTTCAAGGTCCTTGAACGCTATGATGATTCCACGCTGCTCGATGTCGAACTGAAGACCGGCCGTACCCATCAGATCAGGGTGCATATGCAATACATCCATCATCCGGTCGTCAATGATGCAAGATACAACAAAAAGACCTTCGATGAGACCGGCCAGTATCTGCATGCTTACTATCTTTCCTTCATTCATCCAAGAAGCAGGGAACGCATGGAGTTTAAGACTGCGATGCCTGAATACATGAGCAGATACATCTTAGAAAAAGGCGGTCACTTCAATGGCTGAACAATATACGAAAGAACAGATGTACATGTATGAGGTCGCCGCTTATCTGAAAAGCTGCGGCTTTCAGGAACAGATCGAAAAGAAGTTCCTCTCGTTTATCGATGAGGAGATCATGCTGTTCAACAAAGATGATCCAAATTACCAGATCATCCGCGTCACGACGAGGAAACAGGACCTTCTTTCCAAGGATCTGGAGCGTCTCAACCACTACAGCATGCAGTTTGGCTTTATCAACAAGCTTGAAAGCATCCATTTCCTCGATATCTATATTGGGACAGATCCGATATCGACAAAAGATCCGCAGGTCGACCGATTGCATTTATACGAAGACGGCTATTCAAGAGGTATCGATGTCTCTTCGTTCTATCCGGAGATCTATAACCTGTTGAAGTCTGATACTCTTGATCAGAATAAGATCGCACAGGAGCTCACATCCCGCAGACAGCACATCGAAGCTTCCATAAGCAAAACAAAGAAGAAGAACAGCCATCTGAAGTTAAGCGCTGCGACCTACACCATCATCGGTATCTGCTGTCTGGTTTATCTTGTATCGTTATTCTTTAACGGCAAATACGCATCCTCTGCGGTCTATGTTCTGATGGGAGCGGATTACAAGACCTTCACGCTGGGCCTTGGACAATACTGGCGTTTATTAACAAGCGCATTCGTCCATGGCGGTGTATTGCATCTGTTTACGAATATGTATTCCATGTATGTGCTTGGCACCTATCTGGAAGTTCGTCTTGGCAGGAAGCAGATGCTGTTTGCTCTTGTTGTAGGCATTCTGACTTCATCGCTGAGCCAGGGGATCCTGACAGGCAATACGATCACACTTGGATTATCCGGTGGCATCTATGCGCTGATGATCATCTTCTTTATCGATCTTTATAATCTGCATGCCTTATCACTTTCAAGTCTCATGCCGATCATAATCATCAACCTGATGATCAATTTCTTAGATTCCACAGCCTGGATCGCCCATATCGGTGGTCTGGTTGCCGGTGTCGTATTGTATTATTTCTTCTTTTCGCAGGATAAGATCGGTCTTGGTGTCCTGATCGGACTGATGCTGTTGTCACTGTTTATCAAATATGTGACAATAAAGGAAATAACGCCGATCTATGCCGGCACGGATATGGAAGTCGTCAAGATCCTGAGCGATCTGAATCTCAAAAAAGCCGCAGCAGATCTGGCAGAAAAACTGAGTCAAGTCTATCTGAAATACGGAGGTTGAACACATGGTCATCAGCTGGGATGAATACTTTATGGGCTTAGCCCATCTTTCCGCTTTGCGCTCCAAGGACCCGAACACACAGGTCGGTGCCTGCATCATCGATCAGGACAAGAAAGTCGTTTCCATTGGCTACAATGGCATGCCTAGAGGCTGCAACGATGAAAACTATCCATGGGAAAGAGAAGGGGGCTTCCTTGACACCAAGTACGCTTATGTCGTACACGCCGAACTCAATGCGATATTGAATTCGCCAAGGCCCGTCAGCAACTGCACCCTTTATGTATCCTTATTCCCGTGCAATGAATGTGCCAAGGCGATCATCCAGTCCGGGATCAAGAAGATTGTCTATGAATCGGATAAATACGACGGCACAGACGGCAACATCGCATCAAAAAAAATGCTCCGCGAAGCGGGCATTGAACTCGAACAGCTGCCTTATAAGGTCGATGTCACTCTGACGAGTCGAAAGTAATTGTTCGATCATTCTTATNNGAATGTGCCAAGGCGATCATCCAGTCAGGCATAAAAAAAGTCGTCTATGAATCCGACAAATATGACGGAACAGACGGCAATATCGCATCCAAGAAGATGCTGAAGGAAGCCGGCGTTGAACTGCAGCAGCTTCCGTATTCGATCGAAGTCGCTTTAAGCGCTAAAAAGTGATCGTCGTATCGTGTTTATGTTTCTTATATAAGCTCTTGTAATAGGCAAGAGCTTTTTCTTCGCCGTTTTCTGCCAGGTAAGTCAGAAGATGCCTGATATTCCTGGCGGTATTTTCGTTCATGATCTTGTATTCCTTAGAACTGATGAAGAAATTAAGCGGCTCCTGCTCAGTGTATTTGTCTTTCTTGTAGACTTTGGAAGCGGAGATGCGATCGACTACTGATTCAAGAAGATAGCGAACCGGCATTTCGATATTGATGACCTGATCGCCGATCCGATCGATCCAGTACTCCCAGTGATGCTTGTTCCTTCCTTTGTGGTGCAGCCAGCAAAGCGAATAGCCTTTTTCCTGTTTTTCCTTGCCGATCGGGGAACGATCGCCCTGAAAATAATAGACGGAAGGCCAGAATTCTTCAAAGGAATACTTCGAAAGATCGTGTTTGAGACCCTGTGCATACATGCCACATTTAAAACAGGTAAACATGACTAAATGCCTGTGTTTGTTGATCGTGTGCAGATGTCCGAAAAAGCGTTTGATGTAAGATTTATTTTCCACGTTAAGAATTATACATCAAACTTCAAAAATGCGTGCTGATTAATCAGAAAGGCGCATAGTAACCTGTTTAAAAATGTTATATAATACATGTATGCTTAATCGCCATGAATATCGCGAAAAGATCGTTTTTGCCTTATATCAGCACTTATTGCTTCACAAGGACCTCATGTCCTGTTTTGATGATAATTTCGATGAAGACGACAACGATTACATGATCGCCGTAAGAAATGATCTTGCAAAGCACAAAGATGAGTATATTTCCGAAATCTCAGAATATCTTAAGAAATGGACTTTTGACCGTCTGAACCTCGTGGAACAGGCGATCCTCTTAGAGACCGTATCCGAGATCAAACAGGGTTTAAATGACAAAGCTGTCATCATCGATGAAGCCGTCATCCTTGCCAAGGAATACTGTGATGAAGAGTCCTATAAGTACATCAACGGAATTTTGGATCATATATGCAGCAGCTCTCAGTAAGCAGTTTATTACGATATCTTAAAAACCGTCTGGATACAGATGACCACTTGCAAAGAATTTACGTGTCTGGGGAAATTTCCAATTACCACAGACATTTTTCTGGTCATCTGTATTTTACGTTGAAGGATCCTTATGCTGCGATCAGCTGCGTGATGTTCAAATCTGCAGCCGCATTACTGCACTTTGAACCGAAAAACGGGGATCAGGTCATCATCTATGCCAATACATCGATCTATGAGGCGAGCGGACAATTGCAGCTTTATGTCTTAAAGATGAACCTCGATGGTCTTGGCGACCTCTATGCCCGCTATGAAGCCTTGAAGGAAAAGCTTGGCAAAGAAGGATACTTTGATGCGGATCATAAAAAGGAGATTCCAAGCAAATATCCGGAATCGATCGCCGTACTGGTTGGTGATCATTCAGCGGCTATGTCGGATATCAAAACGGCTTTTTCAAGACGCTGGCCATTCTGCAGGGTCGATTATTATCCCGTCCTCGTGCAGGGAGCCGATGCGCCAAAAGACATCATCAGTCAGCTGAAGAAAGTCGATGAGCTTTCCTATGATGCGATCATTTTGGCCAGGGGAGGCGGATCGTTTGAAGATCTCTTCTGTTTCAACGATGAACAGCTCGTCAAAACGATCTATGGATTAAAGACCTTCCTGGTTTCCGGCATCGGCCATGAGCAGGATTTCACACTGACGGACTTTGTCGCTGACTTAAGAGCTGCCACACCAACGGCGGCAGTCGAACTGATCACGCCAAACATCGCCGAGATCAAAGCGCAGATAAAAGATCTTGAGCAAAGGCTGCAGGAGTCTGTTGTCTATATCCTTGATAAACGAAGCATGGATTTTGATTATCTGTTCAAGCGTTTATCTCATTATCAGGATCATCTTTCATCGCTTTCCCAGAGGATCGATCATGACATCGAATCCATCAGAACTGCGATCCTTCATAAATGTCAGCGTTATGAGGATCTGATCGAAGCAAAGCGATCTGAAATGAAATTAAACCTCGATTTAAAGCTGAATAACAGCAGCTTGCTGTATAAACGATTAAATACACTGCTGGAAGCTTACAGCGCTGAAAACGTCTTAAAAAGAGGCTACAGCCTGGTGTTCCAGGATGGCAGAGTCGTCAAGAAGAAAGCTGATCTCAAAAACAAGGAATTTGATGTACGTTTTTCAGACGGCATCCTGAAAGCCATAGAAAGGGATTGATATGGATAAGAAACCAAAATTTGAAGAACAGATGAAGAAACTGCAGCAGATCGTTGAAAAGCTCGAAAAGAATGATGTCGAGCTCGATGATTCGATCGCTTTATATGAAGAAGGCCTCAAGCTCTCCAGGGAACTCAAGAAACAGCTTTCCGCATTTGAAGAAAAGATCGCCAAGATCAACAAAGGAGAAGAAGATGAATAAGGGCTTTGAGCAGCATATTGAAGAATATTTAAACATCCAGCGCAAATGTCTGATCACCGATGCGATGAGATACGCCATGGAAGGGGGCAAACGTTTCCGTCCGCGTATCATCTTTGCGCTTTTAAAGGGTATGGGCATCGATGAATCCGAAGGTTATGATGCAGCACTTGCCCTTGAAATGATACAGACCTATTCGCTCATCCATGATGATCTGCCAGCTATGGACAACGATGATATGCGAAGGGGCAAGCCATCCCTGCATAAAGCGTTCAGAGAAGACATTGCCATACTTGCAGGTGATCAGCTTCTGACCAATGCATTCCGTGTCGTCTCCGAAAGCAAGTCCTATGATGCGCAAACGAAAGTCAGCATCATCAATGCCTTAAGCAAATACGCAGGCATCGACGGCATGATCTATGGCCAGCTTTTAGATGTGACAAGTGACAACGAACACATCGATCCGGAAAAGCTTTACGAGATCCAGGACAACAAGACCGGTGGTCTTTTCAAGATCTCCTGTCTGATCCCGATGTACATCTCAAAAAGGGAAGAGGAAGCTTATTTCACGAAGATGGGTACTTTGATCGGCCGGATCTTCCAGAACCAGGACGACCTCTTCGATGTGATAAAATCAGAAGAAGAGATGGGCAAATCTCTTTCGGATGCCCGCAATGAAAAAGGCTCCGCATTATCCGTGTATTCACTCGATGAGCTGAAGGCTCTGATCGATGAGGAATTCGATCAGCTCTACACTTTATTAGGAAAAGCTGATTTTGACACAGCCGATCTCAAAGAACTGCTCAATGCTTTAAGAAACAGATAAAAAAGCTTAGGTTTTCACAATAATTGTGCAAATAATGTAATAGAAGGTGTGATCTTTCGATGTTAAAAAGTCTCTACATCAAAAACTATGCGATCATCGAAGAACTGGAACTGGATTTTTCCAGCGGTTTTACTGTCTTTACCGGTGAAACAGGCGCAGGTAAATCCATCATCGTCGGCGCTTTGTCCTACCTGATCAAAGGAAAAGCCGATCCTTCCGTGATCCGCAATGGCGCAGACAAAGCGATCATCGAAGGGGTCTTCACATATGAAGATTACATGAAGGAAAAGCTCGATGAAGCAGACATCGAATATGACGACGAGATCATCATCCGCCGTCAGATCTCAAGAGACAATCACAATTCCATCAGGATCAACCAGGTCTCCGTCACACTGTCATTTCTGACTGATCTTTTCGATGAACACATTGACATCCATTCGCAACGCGATTCCCAATACTTATTGAACAAAAAGCATCATCTGACGCTCCTGGATCGTTTCTCCAAGGACGAAGACCAGCTTGGTGATTATAAAAAAGCGTACAGGGCTTATCGCAAGGCTGCGAATGAATACGATGAACTTGCGAATCACACATATTCGGATGCAGAACTTGAATTCTATCGTTTTGACCTCAATGAGCTCCAGGAAGCAAATCTCGATATCGAAGAAGAAAACGATCTTGAAAGCAAGGAAAAGCGCTATAAATCCGCTGAAAAATACATCACGACCTTAAATGGTGCAATCGAGCTTTTTGACGGCGATGAGGGCATCAAAGAGAAACTGTCGATGATGATCCGCACGCTGAATCTCGATGATGAACTTGTCATCAAGACCAAAGAAAACATCGAGAATCTGTATTACAGTCTTTCGGATGAGACCGATAAACTCAAAGATCTCTTGTCACAGTTTGAAGATGAAGATCTCAATATCGAATGGATCGAAGAGAGACTTTATACCTATTCCAAACTCAAACGCAAGCATTCCACCGATACAGCCGGTCTGATCGAAAAGATGAATGAACTTTCTCAAAAAGTTTCCTTCTTTGAAGACCGCGACTACGTGCTCGGACAGAAGAAAAAAGAAGTCGATGCTTTATACAAAGCCGCTTTTGAAAAAGCAGAGCTGCTTTCTTCATTGCGCAAGGAAAAAGCAAAGCTCCTTGAAAAAGATGTCATAGCCCACTGCAAGGACATCGTTTTGCCAAATGCCAATTTCAATATCAGGATCGATACCTGTGAATTGAACAATAATGGTATCGATGATATCGAGTTCTACGTCTCCATGAACAAAGGGGAAGAGCTCAAGCCGCTTAAAAACGCTGCATCCGGCGGTGAGATCAGCCGGTTGATGCTGGCACTGAAGGCCGTCTTCACGTCCTTAAGTGCAACCAGCTTTGCGATATTTGACGAGATCGATACCGGTGTATCAGGCAAAGTTGCACTCGCGATCGGCAAAAAGATCGCTGATATCGCAAAGAGCACGCAGGTCTTATGCATCAGCCACCTGGCAGCGGTTGCCGCCTGCGCCGACCAGCATTACTACATCTACAAGAGCGATGAGACAGGTTATTCCAATACATCTGTAAGAAAACTCAATGAAGAGCAGATCATCGAAGAACTCGCCATGATCTCAACATCCGAACTGACCGAGGCTTCGATCGATGCTGCAAGGCAGCTCTACAAGAACGCCCAGGGATCATTAAAGAAATGAAGATCGATAGAGCGATCAAAGAATATGTCTTACAGCTCTCCACAGCTGAAGGAAGAGCTGAAAACACCATTGAATCCTACCAGAGAGATCTGAAGAAATATCGGTCATTTTTAAGTGAACAAGGGATCATTCAAACCGAAGATATCGATGAAGAAATCCTTTTTTCCTATGTTGAAGAACTCAACAAAACTTATGCATCCGCAAGCATCAATCGGGCAAAAACATCGATCCGAAACTTTCATCGTTTTCTGAATTTCAAATACGATATGAAGGATCCGTCGCTCAATCTTACAGTTACACAGGGTGAAAAGAGACTTCCAGTCTATGCGACAAAAAACGAGATCGAAAAACTGATGTCTGTCTTTGATGACACAAAACCGGATGAGCTGTTCAAACATACGATCTTAGAATGCCTTTATGGCATGGGCTTAAGAGTAAGTGAATGCTGCGATCTGAGGACCAGCCAGGTCAATCTCAGGGATGGATTTGTCAAAGTTCTGGGAAAAGGCAATAAGGAAAGGGTAATTCCGATCCCAAAACAGACGCAAAAGCTGATGGATGAATACTTTTCCAATATTCGTCCTTTAAGACAGAAGAAAAATATGAATCAGTTCTTCATCAATCGTTTAGGCAAACCGATATACCCGCAATATGTACAGAAAGTCATTCGGAAAGCACTTGTTGATGCAGATCTTGATAAACATCTGACACCGCATAAACTGCGTCATTCCTATGCGACCCATCTTTTGGAAGGGGGAGCAGACTTAAGAGTCATACAGGAACTGCTGGGACATTCCGATATTTCGACGACCGAGATCTATACGCATGTCGAATCGGAACGTTTAAAAGAGACCTATAAAAAGGCAAATAAAAAACTTTGGGATGCAAAACTCAAATAATGAACGTATAATGAACATATAAGGAAAGGGGATCTCTATGAAGTATTACTATGCTGATCCAAACGATGAAACTTATGTCGTTTATGCCGCAGATGAAAAAGATCTTTATTATCCTGTTTTCGCAGAAAAATATGGAAATGATCCGGTTAAACTGCAAGAATTAAAGGAAGTTACAGGCAAAAAGGAGATCGAAGCCCTGAACAAGTATATGCATCCATATGGAGAAGGCAAAGCCAACATCTATATGGCCGGTCCTTTATTCAATGAAGGAGACCGGTATTCCAATCAGCTCAATTCGGATGCATTAAGAGCTGGGGGATATGCCACATTTTTGCCGCAGGAAGTCGTCATCGATAAAAACAGTTCAAAACTGGTCAAAGCAGCATGTTTCTATATGGACTTCAAAGCGATCAATCTCTGCAGTATCGTCGTCGCCAATTGCAACGGTATTGATATCGACTCCGGCACGGCTGCCGAGATAGGGATGTGCTACGCCTTGAATAAAAAGATCTACGCCTTCAAAAGCGACGTCCGCAATTACTACAACGAAGATTATAAACTGAATAATTTCGTTGGCGGTCTCGTTGATAACAAAGTTTATTCCAGCATCGATGAGATCATCAAAGAAATAGAGAAGAGTGCCTGACCTGCTGGCCTGAAAACCTACATATAAAAGTTGCATAACATACATTATGCGAAATATTATATATTTTTATGAAAACGTTGCTGATGCAGCGTTTTTCCTTGTTTTAAAGGCTTTTTTAAGCATTTATGGATCTATGTACGCGTATTTTTATATACCGATTCATTCTGTGGCCTTTATATATCTGTATCGCATCTCTTCAGATCATTTTCTTCTGATCTAAATTCTGTCCTGATCCATACACGCGTTTCTGGATCGTTTTTATCAATGCGTGACCAGTTATCCATTTCGTTTTCAATCTGAGCGATCCTGCAGATTCGTTTGCATGATGTTTGCATGCTGATCTATCTTTGCGGCTCTTATTTGTGACTTTATATGGATTAGCGCTTGTTTGTCGAATTCCGGACATTATTGATGAGTTAAGGTATCATTTAATCTGTTTTTTTAACGATACATTCTACTTCCTTCGAGACGCTGCATATCCCCTGCAAATGATAACATTATGCGAAATTGAATTAAGAGCAAAATAAAACGTCATCCTTTGCAGAAATGACGTTTTGTTGATCCTTAGAATTATTTAACAGAATCCTTTAAAGCCTTTGCAGGTTTGAAAGCCGGAGCCTTGCTTGCAGGAACCGTGATCTTTTCACGAGTTGCTGGGTTGATTCCAACTCTTTCTTTTCTTGTCTTGACTACGAATTTTCCGAAACCAGAGATGTCAGTGTTGACGCCTTCAGCAAGCTTTGCAGCGATCTCTTCGAATACTGTAGTAACGACTTCGTTTGCTTCTTTTTTAGTGTAACCGTATTTGTCAACTAATTTTTCAGCTAATTCTTTTTTTGTGATTTTGTTTTCCATAATTCTTTACAACCTCCAACGTATATTATATAACGTGCAGTACCTATAATCAACAAAAAAGCCTTATTTTAAAGGCTTTTTTAAATGTTTCAGGCTTTTCAGATTTCCTCGTTTTCAGACATTTTTTCAAGGGTCTTATACATCTTTTTCAGGTCATTTCTGCTGAGTTTTTTTGCTGCTGCAGCATTCTTGTGACCGCCTCCGCCGTATTGCGAACATACGGTGTTGATAGTGTGTCCCCTCTTGGATCTGACCGATACATCGAAGAGTCCTTCATTCTCGATTGCGATCGACCAGATCTGCAGATCCTTGATCTTTCCGATCTCATCGATATTGGTCTTTGCTTCCGCTTGTGAGATGTTGAGCTTCTTGAGATCTGTTTCCTTTAAGATGATGTAGCCGAATTTGCTTTTGATCTTTAATAGGTTACGGATCTTTGTCGATCTGACATAGGCTTCAATATCCTTGTCCATGATATATTCCACCAGTTCGGCGATCTTTAAGTCCCCTCTTTTGACAAGCTTGGATGCTATCGACAAGGTTTCCGCCGTCACATTGGTCGTACGGAAATTGATCGTATCGGAAATGATGCCACAATAAAGATATTCACAGACTTTTGCAGAAAGATCGAGACCTTTGAAATCTTTTGATAAAAACATTGCCGCAAGCACTTCAGAACATGCGGATGCTTTTGCATCAACGAGGTTGATGATCCCGTAATCATCATTGATCGGATGATGATCGATCTTGATCAGCTGTTTTGCTTTTAAAGCACGTTCATCATCGATCCTTTCGGATGTTGACGTATCAAGAACGATAGCCAGGCTGCGTTTGATGTAAGCAAGCGAGAGATCATCGTTTCTTGAGACCAGGTCGAATTTATCTTCGCCGCCGACTTTTACCGTCTTATCCGGGAAGTTGTCATTGATGAATTGCGCCAACGCAAGTGCCGAAAACATCGCATCGCCATCAGGTCTCTGATGGCGAAAGATTGCGATATCATCGTATTCTTTGATCTTGTTTAAGATCTCTGTATACATTTATAAACCTAAGATCCTGACAGTATCCTGAACGATAGCAAGTTCTTCGTTTGTCGGAACGACGTAAACTTTGACTTTGGAATCAGGTAAGGACAGTTCAGCTTCGCTGTGTGTCTTTGAATTGAGTTCGTAGTCGACCTTGATGCCAAGACCTTCTTCGAGCTTCTTGCAGATCATTTCTCTGACGAGCGTTGCATGTTCGCCAAGACCAGCAGTGAATGTTAAAGCATCGACATGACCTAACTGCATGACGTAACCACCAACGACGTTGATGACACGGTTGACGTAGAGGTCATAAGTGAGCTTAGCTCTTTCGTTGCCCTGCTTCATGGCATTTTCAACATCTCTGGAGTCGGAAGAAACACCGGAAACACCAGCCATGCCGGACTTCTTGTTGAGGTAAGTTTCCATCTCATCCGGAGTGCAGCCTAACTTCTTCATCATGAAGTAAACAACCGTCGGGTCGATGTCGCCACATCTTGTACCCATCATGATACCGCCTAACGGAGAAAGGCCCATGGAAGTGTTGACACACTTGCCGCCCTTGATCGCTGTGATCGAAGCACCGGAACCTAAGTGAAGTGTGATCAGGTTGAGGTCTTCAATGTTCTTACCCATGATCTGAGCTGTGCGGTTGGCAACATACTTGTGGGATGTGCCGTGTGCACCATATCTTCTTACCTTGTAATCGGTATACCACTCGTAAGGTACCGGGAACAGATAAGAATCAGGTTCCATTGTCTGATGGAATGCAGTATCGAATACGAATACATGTTCGATGTTTGGAAGTGCCTTCTTGAAGGCTTCGTAGCAAGTCAGGTGTGCTGCATTATGAAGCGGAGCGATATCGATCAGTTCGCGTACTTTATCAACGACATATTCGTCGACCTTGACGGAATCATTGAAGTACGGGCCGCCCTGGACGATACGATGACCGGCAGCCTTGATCTCATCAAGAGAATCAACGATGCCATAGTTGATCAAAGCATCCAGAAGCAAGTCTACAGCGACCTGATGATTAGGAACCGGTACATCTTTGGAAAAATGTTCGCCATTGACGTTGATGCCAAAGATACCCATTTCAAGTCCGATCCTCTCAACGTTGCCGCTTGTGAGGACTTTGCCTTCAGGCATCTCAAATAACTGGAATTTGAGCGAAGAGCTGCCTGAGTTAACTGCCATGATTTTTGTCATAATGTTCTTGTCTCCCTTATCTTAACTTTTCTATTTTTTTGATAAATGAATTGAGTAATTCATTATTCTCTTTTTTCATTTCTTCAATGATGCCTTCAAGTTTCTTGTCCCTGTCGATCAGCTTCAGTGTTTTTTCATACTCATTGAGCTGGCTTAACGAACGCTTGATCAGATCCTGTACCGCCGATTTTGAGATCATGTAATTGTCTGCGATCTCATTCATCGAAAGATCTTCATTGAAGTATTCATCCAGGATATCCTGCTGGTGTTTGGTCAAAAGTTCTCCATAGAAATCCAGCAAAGCGATATTGCGTTCTCTCTCATTTTGCATGTCTTAATTCTCCGATGATCGAATCTAAGTACATGTCAAAATCGAAGTCCTGTATATCATCGATCCCCTCCCCTACGGTAATGAACCTGACAGGGACACCGGTGATATTTTTGATCGCAATGATGATACCGCCTTTGGAAGTACCATCCATCTTGGTCAGGATGATACCGTTGAGGTCCGTGATCTCGTTGAACAGTTCCGCCTGAGACAGACCATTCTGTCCGGTATTGGCGTCAAGTACGAGCCAGGTGTTGTGCGGCGCACCTTCGATCTCCTTGGCGATGACGCGATGCATCTTTTCAAGTTCAGCCATCAGATTGACTTTCGTCTGCAGTCTTCCGGCTGTATCGCAGATCAGATAATCGATCTTGTTTTCTTTTGCGTAACGGCAGCCTTTGACCAAAACGGAGCTAGGATCTTCGTTGTCTTTGCCGCTGATGCAAGGAACATTGAGTCTCTCTGCCCAGCTTTCAAGCTGTTTGACTGCTCCGGCACGGAACGTATCGGCTGCCACCAGTGCGACACTTTTGTTGTCTGCGAGATAGCGGTTGGCCAGTTTTGCGCAGGTCGAAGTCTTGCCTGAGCCGTTAACGCCGACCATCAGGATGACGGTCGGTCCGTTTTCGTTGACCACGATCTCGGTGTCGGGCTTTTCATAATAAACTTCTCTGAATGTCTGGCCAAGGAAATTCATGATGTCTTTGGCAAACAGATAGTAGTAATTCTGACAGGTCTCGAAGAACTTGTCACAGATCAGTTCGGAAGTACGATAGCCGATATCCGCTTCGATCAAAGTGACCATCAGATCTTCCATGAAGTCATCTTTGTTTTGCTTCTTGTTCTCCGTGACGAACTTCAGTTTCTTGCCTAAAGAATCGTTGGTCTTGGCAAAACCATGGAGGTATTTGTTTTTATCTTTTCTGGAAAACAGACCCATTATGCGCTAGCACCTGCCTTTTCTTCCGGTTCAGCCATCTCGATCGCATCGACGAGCTTGACTTTCAGAAGCTGGGAAACACCACGCTTCTGCATCGTCACACCAAATAAGGAATCGCAGCGTTCCATCGTGCCCGGTCTGTGGGTGATGATGATGAACTGTGAACGGTCCGCAAATTCCTTGACATATTTCGCAAAACGTTCGACGTTTGCAACATCAAGTGCGGATTCGATCTCGTCAAAGACGATGAGCGGTTCCGGACGTACTTTCAGGATCGTAAACAGGACACAGATCGCGATCAGCGATTTTTCGCCGCCCGAGAACAGTCTGATGGATTTGACTGCTTTTCCAGGAGGCTGAACATCGATATCGATACCTGTATTTAAGATATCGTTCGGATCTTCCAGGACAAGTCTTGCCTTGCCGCCGCCGAATAATTTGGCGAAAGTCGAAGGAAGTTCTGCGTTGATCGCATTGAATGTCTGTTCAAACTGAACCTTCATGATCTGATCCATCTCATCGATCGCCGAAAGGATCTTGTCACGTGAAGCGATCAGATCATCGTAATTCTTCTTTAAGAACTCGTAACGTTCATTGACTTCCGAATATTCTTCCGGAGCCGACATGTTGATGTTTCCAAGTTCCTGTATATCTTTTCTTAAAGAGATGACTTCTTCCTTGGCTGTCTCATCGATCTCGATGTCGTTGTTTTCTAAGGCATACTCAAAAGTCATCTGGTATTCTGAAGCAAGTCTACTCAGATCGTTTTCCAGTTTGGTCTCCAAGACCGCTTTGGATGTATTGACGTTGGAGATGGAGCTTCTGGTCTCATCGAGCTGTCTTCTGACCTGACGGATCTGCTGTTCCTTGCGGTCGATCTCGGCGGAGAGCTTCATCCTCTCGTCTCTTCTAAGTTTCAAAGATGTCGATAATTCATCTTTCTTTGCGTAGTTTTCGGAGAGCTTGGCAACGACCGTATCCGCGATCGATTCCTGTGTTGAACTCGGGGAGATCGATTCGAAATCGGAAAGCAGCTTTTCGTATTTGGCACGCTTGGTATCGACGATCGGTTCCAGCTGTGCCATGGCGATACGCTTTTCCGTCAGCTGTTTTTCATAGGCATCCTTCTGTGCGGAAAGCAGATTGAAGTTCTTTGCCGCAAGATCGCTTTCTGCCTTATAGGAGATCAGATCGTTTTCGATACGGCCAAGTTCTGCCTGTGCAGTGATCAGAGAAACTTCGTTCTTGACACGACCACCGGTCATCGAACCGCCTTTGTGTACGACATCGCCATCTAATGTGACGATCTTATAGCCAAACTTTAATAAAGCCGAAAGATTGTTCGCATTTTCCAGCGTGTCCGTAACCAAGACATTTCCTAATAAGGAAGTCTTGATCGGTTCAAATTCATCCTTGCAGGAACAGAAATCGTAGGCTGTTCCAAGATAGCCGTTGGTGTTGTCGCAGATGATCTCATCTTCGTAGCGGATCATGTGCGGCTTGCAAACGGTAAGTGGAAGGAACGTAGCACGGCCTGAACGGTTCCTCTTTAAGAATTCGATCGCCTTTCTTGCTGCTTCTTCATCCTTGGTGATGATGTGATAGACGCTTCCTGCAAGCGCAGTTGCGATCGCATCTTCATAGCCTTCATCCGGATGGATCTCCTGACCGATGACGCCCAAGATGCCATAGAAGGAATCCTTGTGGGCTATGATCGATTTGACACCGGACTGATTTGCTGAAGAGAATGGATCGGCGATGACGTTCTTTAAAACTTCCATACGGTTGGACATACGGTTGACAACGTTGGATGTCTCGTCCTTTTTTAAGGAAGCTTCCGAAAGGTCCATTGCCGTATTTTCGAGATTGGTATTCAGCATCTCGATATCGGCTTTTAATTTATTCAGACGTTCCAGTCTGTCATCATATTCAAATTTCGCCTCATTGATATAAGACTCCATCTCTTTGATCTTTTCTTCGGAAGAGCCCATTTCAATGGCGTATTTACGCTTTTCATCGATCTCGATCTTTCTTGCTTCGAGGGTCTGTATCTCATTCATGACCTGCATGAGCTGTTCCTGAATGGAGTTGATCTGACGGTCGTAGTCTTTCAGCCTCTGTTTGGATTCAAAGGTCGAATTCTCATGGACCTGTATCGTGGTCTCATGCATTGCCATATTGGTCTCAAGCTCAAAAAGGGACTTGTCAAGTTCCGTCTTCTGAATATTGAGATTTCTTATATCATTGACTAATACAGCAACTTCGATCTGCTGCAGACGTTCTTTCTTTTCTCTGTAGATCTCAGCTTTTCTTGCCTGACGGCGCAAAGGTGCGACCTGACGTTCAAGTTCGGAAAGGATATCGTAAGTACGATCGAGATTGTCTTTGGTACGTTCAAGTTTGTTTAAAGACTCGATCTTTCTTTTCTTGTACTTGGATACGCCGGCAGCATCCTCAAAGATCTCACGGCGATCGTATGGCTTTGCTTCAGCGAAGCTCAGGACGTTGCCCTGCGAGATCATGGACAAGGAATTCTTGCCAAGACCTGTATCCAATATAAGATCAAGAATGTCTTTATAACGAACGTTTTTACGGTTGATCAGATATTCCGCATCCTGGTCATCGTTATAGATCCTTCTGGTCAGTTCGATCTCATCCAGATCGGAATTCAGCATATGGGCAGAGTTGTCAAAAACAAGCGTGACTTCCGCCATGTTCATTGCTTTTCTTTCTTCCGTTCCGGCGAAGATGATATCCGTCATCTTTTCGCCACGTAAGGATTTGACCGACTGTTCTCCAAGGACCCAGCGGATCGCATCGGAAATATTGGATTTTCCGCAGCCGTTCGGCCCTACGATACCGGTGACCGGATCTTCGAAATTGATCGTTATATGGTCAGCAAAGGATTTGAATCCCTGCATTTCGATACGTTTAAGAAACATTAAATCTCCTTTAGTTACTAAAACATTATAACAGATTTGCTATGACCTGAATAAGCTTAAGATATTTAATGCCTTAATCTGTTTTCAAATGAATAAAGAGCCTGCCATAACGCTCATTTTCCTCATTGAAATGCTTGTCTTTTTCAATGAGTTCCGTGATCTGCTTGTGTTTTCGGATGGCGTAAGTATTCTGATTTTCTTTTAAGAAATAGTGTTTTTCATCCTTCATGTATTTTCCAAACGGATCGGATCTGATATACATGACGACACGGTCTGCTTCGCCCAGTACATATGGATAGATCTTTGCATGGTTTCGTCTTTCATAGCCATCGATCAGATCTGCGATCTGACTTTCTTTGAGCTCACTTGACAAGACGACATGTTCAAAACCAAGCGATTTCAGAAATTCATAGGTATGGGAATTGCAGCAGTTTAAGGTATAGTAAGCGATCTTGTGATCGTACGTTTTTAAAAGACCGCCGAATTCGCAGATGACAGCTTTATCCGTTTGCGGATATTGAGATCCCGCATTGATGACGTAAGAAATATCGTATGTATTCTCATCAAGAGTGATCACATCATCTTCCTGATGCATATCCCCTGTCGTTTCTTCATCCTTGAGTTCAAACGCTTTATAGTCCGGAAGGATGTCATCCTTATGGAAGGAAGCAAGACGATATTCATCAAAAGCTTCGATGCAGGAACGGCGGATCTCATTGAGCTGGGAGACCGATAAAAAAGCATCTGCACTGTCAACATCGAGCGCTTCCGGATAATAAACCGTTTCATTCAATTTCGAGAACTGCTTTACGATCTTTTCTTCATCCAGAGGTGCTTTCTGTGCCTTCTGGGCGATGATCTCAGAAACATATGTATAGCTCACACCGTTGTGTGAAAGCTCAACTTTGACATTTTCATCCGGATGAATGCGGATCTTCATAGACAAAGCTACTTTCTTTTCTTTTGTCTCGAGGATCGCCTTTTCCAGCAGGAAGTCCTGCGTCTTAAAGACAATGCCTTTTAAAGGTGTATCGGATTCGATCGCACAGACCTGCCCTTTTTCCGCCTTATTCACCAGCAAGCCGTCCACATAGAGCTTATTGACGTTGCAGCCGAAATCATTGATACGAATGCCATCGAACTGATTCAGTTCATCGCTCAAGCGGATATATTGAAGTCCCTTGTGATAATATAAAGTCTCGCCGATCTTGATGCCGAGATGGTTTGGCGTCTTCTGGCCAAAGAGTTCATTGCGCTTATACAAAAGATCATTCGTGAAGTTGCGGTTGAACAAGACTTTCAGTTTCTTCAGATCTTCCTCAGTCAGATCAAAGTGTTCGCCATTCAGATGCGCATCGATCGCCTTGCGGTAAAAAGAAGTCACAAGACCGACGTAGGCTGGTGATTTCATGCGTCCTTCGATCTTGAAGGAAGAAACACCGGCATCGATGAGCTTCGGGATATCGTTCAAAAGGAACATATCCTTTGGCGAAAGCAGATAATCCGTGTCCGTTTTGACACGTCCGTCTTCATCATATAACTCATAGCGCAGTCTGCAGCATTGTGCACACATGCCTTTGTTTGCGGAGCGTCCTTTGACCGATGAGGACATCAGGCATTCGCCGGAATAGGAAACGCAGATTGCGCCATGTACGAAGGTTTCGATCTCGATATCTTCCTTGCAGGCTTCCCTGATCAGTTCAAGATCGGACTCTCTTGCCAGAACGACACGCTTGAAACCGAAGCGCTTCGCAGTTCTGACACCTTCGATGTTGTGGACATGCATCTGCGTCGAACAGTGCAGTTCAAGATCGGGATAGCGTTTCTTGAGTTCATAGTAAAGACCAAGGTCCTGTACCAGCAAGGCATCAACATGGATATCGTGATAAAAATCCGCCATTTTTATGGCATTGTCAAATTCCGTCTCCGTCAGCAAGGTATTCAAAGTTACAAATACCCTGACATCATGAAGATGGGCATAGTTTACCGCCCTTTTGAGTTCTTCTTCATCAAAATTGTTCGCAAAAGCCCGGGCAGAAAAATTCTTGCCGCCAAGATAAACGGCATTAGCGCCGTTGTTTACGGCTGCCTTGAGACATTCAAAATTGCCGGCCGGAGCAAGAAGTTCAATGTTTTGCATAGTGATACTCCAAAGAAAGGCCGCCCAGCGAGGTTTCTTTCAGTTCGATCGCAAGTTTGTTTCCGGTATAGTTCATCGCATGGACGACAGAGTCAAAGCTGATCGCATTGCCTTTGACATGATTGAGCTGCCTTGCAAGATATGCACAATCATAAGCTCTCAATATGGAAACCGCATTTCGCTCGATGCATGGAATGATGACATAACCTAAGACCGGATCACAGGTCAGACCCAGGAAGTGTTCAATGCCCATTTCCGCTGCATATTCGATCGTATGCAGATCTGCACCCTGCAGATAGGCGATCGCAGCTGCCGCCATTGCGCAGGCCGTGCCGACCTCTGCCTGACAGCCGCCCGTTGATCCGGCGATCGAGGCATTGCGCTTGACGCAATTGCCAAACACGCCGGCGATCGAAAGAAGATCACATAATTGATCATCATCCATCTTTTCATTCCTGGAAAGATAGTACATGAGCGACGTCAGGATGCCGCATGCACCTAAAGTCGGTGCCGTACACATCATGCCGCCTGCCGCATTTTCTTCGCATGCCGCATAGGAATATGCGATCAGGAAGTCATTTTTTTCCTTTGCCTTTTCAAAGAGCTTTCCGGCAACACGGTAATAATTGAGATCCGCATTCAATAAGCCTTCCGTATGAAGACCTTTATCGACGGTCTCATACATGACTTTGAGACATTCTTTAAGATGGTCTTTGAGATCCGGCTCATGGGAATAGACATATTCAAGAAGGCTTATATCCTTGCTTTTCAGATACTCCTTGATCTGATCGAAGTTTTCTTCTGCATAGACTTCACGCGCATCGCCCGAATCATATTCATCGATATGGATGGCACCCCCGCCAAGTGAGAGACAATGCCAGGTCTCATAAGTCTTTTCATTATCTTTTCCGGTGATATACATCTTGTTTTCCGGATCGTTCTTATCAAAGGAAAAGCTCACATCCGGACAATCCAGTGCGGTTTTGATGATATCGATCGTTCCATGTCCCTTAGCGGTCAAAGCCAGAGAACCGGCTAAAAAGACCTCATAAGACCTGCATGAGGGATACTGTTTCTTATAAAGCTGTGCGATCCTGTATGGTGCGATCGTGTGGGAACTTGAAGGACCATAGCCGATCTTATATAAATGTCTGATTGCCTGCATACTCATACCTTCTTCATAAACTCAAGGATAAAGATCTCAAATAAAGTCTGGCCATCGATGGAAGAATCGGATTTCAGACGAATATCTAGATCCGACAGCTTCTTCAGAAAGAAGATGATCTCCTCCTTCTTCAAAACGCGAAGTGTCTCATTTGCCTTATTCAGGCGATATTCATTGGCGCCGGTGATATCCAGTACCTCTTTGCGGCTTTTGCCGGTGGAAAACAGATAAGCGATCTGGTATAAAAAGCGAAGCTGGTTTGCCAGCAAGCCGATAACAGACAATGGTGAATCGTTTTGAGATAAGAGCTTTCGCTCGGTCGCGATCGCCTTGGATATGTCTTTGCCGGTGATCGCGTTGATCAGTTCAAAGGAATCGTTGT
>DESX01000079.1:342-11350 GCA_002362065.1 Solobacterium sp. UBA3303 | reverse complement strand
GCTTGTGCGCACACGCAAGTGTGCGTCCCATCTGCGATGGGTCCCCTTTGAAGTCAGATTCAAGCACTCGCCTTAAGCCGAATACTTGAATCTGATCTCAATGGTGGAGATAAGCGGGATCGAACCGCTAACCCCCTGCTTGCAAAGCAGGTGCTCTCCCAGCTGAGCTAATTCCCCAACGAAAGAAAATGGTGGGCCTGATAAGACTTGAACTTGCGACCTCGCCCTTATCAGGGGCGCGCTCTAACCACCTGAGCTACAGGCCCGTTATCACTTTCGTGCTTAATCATTCTACTTCATTCCGGGAAGGATTGTCAACACTAAAATTGGCCGAAATGAACACTTTATAGCGCCGTGCCCCTTGATAAGCGACGAGGCGGGGCTTACAATAAACTTATCCGTGAAGAAAAACGTTTTTAATTATGTGCTTGTCTTATGTGTAGTGCTGGTGATCTGTGGGTTCACCCTTTATGAAGAGGAAAAAGAAAAAGCCTTTGACCTCAATGAACTTTATGATTATCAGAAGGAATTCAAGACGGAAGAACTTGATGTCTGTTCCTCCAACACGGCGAAAACTTATATGGATTACCGCATGACCACCGTCGTATCCTCAAGGCAATACCAGTTCATACACAACAATCTGACCGTCGACAAAAATACAGGCTTCCTGTATGACGAAGACGGCTTTATTGCTGTCGCCTTAGGCTCCTACTACGGAGAGATCGGCGATCGTTACTATTTCACCCTGGATTCCGGGATCGTGCTTCCGATCGTCAAAGCAGAAGAAAAGGCAGATGAAGATACAGACTATACCGGCTGTTATCACACGCTCGATGGCAGTGTGGTGGAATTCGTCATTGATGACGAATATGCGGCAGCCTGCTTCGGGACGAATTCCAACGGCTATGTGCTCGACGGAAACTATAACAACTATTCACTGTTTTCGGGAAGCTTCGTCAAAGTTGAAAAAGTCCTCGATGAACGTTCAGACAAGATCGTCAGCTATCAGCTGGATACCGATCTTCCCAAAAGCATCGACATCTTCAATTACGCTTCAGGCTACTAAGACTCAAAGGAGTCTTTTTTAAAGGAAAAGGAAATGATCGAAACAAAAGACAGCGGCATAAAGATCGGCGATACCATTACAGTTACGATCGACAGGCCGATCGGCTCAAGACATCCAAAACATAAAGAGATCATCTATCCGATCAACTACGGCTATATCGAAGGTGTGATCGCGCCGGACGGAGAGGAACAGGACGTCTACATCCTGGGTGAAACAGAAAAACTGGAAGAGTTTGAAGGTGTACTGATCGCGATCATCCACCGCTATGACGATGTCGAAGAAAAATGGGTCGCTGCCGCAAAGGGCAGACATTATACAAAACAAGAGATCGAGAAACTGACACATTTTCAAGAACAGTTCTATCACATCGACATAAGGATGTGAAAAATCTCATTTCGAAGACTTAACATCTATAATAGAAGTATGTTGTATGTAAGGCACAGTCAGCCAGCTGATCTGCAGCAGATCGAAGCGATCTTTTCCTATGCCCGGAAACAGATGGCACTGAATGGGAATCCCAGCCAGTGGAAAAACGACCGCCCCTCGATGGAACTTGTGAAAAAAGACATCGAAAACGGCAATTCCTATGTCATCGAAAATGAAGAAAGAGAGATCGTTGGCACTTTTGCCTACATCATCGGCATCGAACCGACCTATTTGGAGATCGAAGGAAAATGGCTCGATAATGCCCCTTATGGAACGATACACCGCATTGCCTCAAACGGAAAAGAAAAGGGTGTCTTTGAAACGACCCTGTCATTTGCGGAAGGTTTTGGCAAGGACATTCGTATCGATACACACAAGGACAACCGGATCATGCTGCACCTGATTGAAAAAAGCGGCTTTCAAAGATGCGGGATCATCATCGTCGACGACGGCAGTGAACGGATCGTCTTTCAGAAGAAGATATAATAATAGTATATGAATAAAGTATTAGTCATCGTCGGACCAACGGCAGTCGGAAAAACAAGATTCGGCATCGAATGTGCGGATCGTTTTAACGGCGAGATCATCTCCGGCGATTCCATTCAGATCTATAAAGGCCTCGATATCGGCTCAGCCAAGCCGACAAAAGAGGAATTGTCAAAAGCGGTGCATCATCTCATCGACATCAAGGAAGCCAATGAGAATTACAGCGTCAAAGAGTTTCAGGAACTCTGCCGCCGGTATATAAAGGAGATCAGTGATCAGGGAAAGCTTCCGATCATCGTCGGCGGCACCGGCCTTTACATCAAAGCCGCCCTTTACGATTATCAGTTCTTTGAAGAAGAACAGGAAGATGATCCATACGAATCCTTCAGCAATGAACAGCTCTACGAACTGCTGAAACAGAAGGATCCGGCAGCTCTTGAAAAGATCCATGTCAATAACCGCAGAAGGCTCGTCAGAGCACTCAACATCTACGAGAAACATAAAAAAGGCATCTCTGAGATCAAAGCTCAGCAGGAACACAAGCTGATCTATGACTGCAAGATCATCGGACTCACGGCAAAGCGAAAAGTCCTGTTTGAACGCATCAATCGCAGGGTCGATCAGATGCTGGAGGATGGTCTGATCAAAGAGATCGAAGGCTTGTTAAATAACGGCATCCGCTTTGGCGATCAGTCGATGCGGGGCATCGGCTATAAGGAATTTGAGGCCTACTTCAACAAGGAAAAGAGCCTTGAAGAATGCGTTGAAGATGTCAAGATCAATTCCCGGCACTTCGCAAAACGGCAATACACGTTCTTCAATCACCAGCTGGATGTGAAATGGTTTGAAGACAAAGATGAAGCTTTCAAGGAGGTGGAAGAATGGTTGATCTGAGCAGGATGGAATACCTCATCGGCAAGGATGCCCTTGAAAAGATCAGAAGCAAAAGCGTCCTGGTCTGCGGTGTTGGCGGTGTCGGCTCCTTCGTGGCGGAAGGGCTTTGCCGCTCAGGCCTTGGCCATATCACACTGCTTGACTTTGACAAGGTGGAGCCATCCAACCTCAACCGGCAGCTGATGACCACGAAAGAAAACATCGGCGAAGACAAGGTGCTTGCCTTGAAAAAGCGACTTGAAGAAGTATCCGACACTAAAGTCGATACGATCAAGACCTTTATCGATGAAAACTTCAGGCTTGACAAGGATTACGACTACGTCGTCGACTGCATCGATACTTTGACCGCAAAATTTGCCCTGGTGAAACTCTGCCACAAAAACAAAGTACCGGTCATCTCATCCCTTGGCTCGGCACGAAGGCTCAAACCGGAAAACATCACACTGACGACGCTCGACAAGACAAGAAACGATCCTCTGGCAAAAGCTTTCCGAAACCTGGCAAAAAAGGAAGGCTATCGCAAAAAGATCGAAGTGGTCTTCGTAGATACACCGGCAGCCAAGACCACAGTCGTAAAACAAGGAAATACAAACAAGGAACGATACCCCCTAGGCTCGTCGGTCTTCACGGTCGGCAGCGTGGGCTTATATATCGCATCGATCGTCTATGAAAGACTGATCAATCAGAAGGAGAAAAACATGAAATTCAATGAACTGAAATACGAACGCCTGCAATACGAAGATCTCAAAAAAGAATTCGAAGCGCTGCTGACACGTCTTGAAGCAGCCGATACTCCGGAAGCTTTTGAAGCTGTCTTTGATGAGATCAACACCTTCCGCGGACACATCTCTTCGATGCAGACGCTCTGTTCGATCCGCCACAGCATCGATACGGCAGACGAATACTACGACAAGGAAAATGAGTACTGGGATGAAACGATGCCGCTTTTGCAGGTCTATGAAGTAAAACTGGCAAAGATGATGCTGGAAAACAAGTTCCGCGATCAGATGGATATCCCGGAAGCCTATTACCTGACGCTGGAGAATACATTGAAGTCCTTCTCCCCGGAGATCATTGAGGACCTGCAGGAAGAAAACCGTCTGGCTACGGAATATGGCAAGCTCAAATCCTCCGCAAAGATCGAATTCGAAGGCAAGACCTACAACCTGGCATCGATCGCACCGTTGATGAATGACGATGACCGCAACACAAGAAAAGAAGCCATGAAAGCTTACATCCGCTTCTTTGAAGAAAACGAAGAAAAGTTCGATGAGATCTATGACAAGCTCGTCAAAGTCAGAGACCGCATGGCAAAGAAGCTGGGCTATGAAAACTTCATACCTTTAGGCTATATCCGCATGAACCGTCTCGATTACGATCAGGCGATGGTCAAAAATTACCGTGACCAGGTCATCGAAGACATCGTTCCGCTGACCGTTGAACTAAGACAGAAACAGGCAAAGCGCATCGGCGTCGATTCTTTGAAATGTTATGATGTAGGCTACAACTTCAAGACAGGCAACCCGAAACCGCACGGCGATCTTGATGAACTGGTCAATGCGGCATTGAAGATGTACACCGAGATGTCGGAAGAGACCGGCGACTTCTTCAAAACGATGGTCGAAGGACAGCTCTTCGATCTGCCGACCCGTCCGAACAAGGAAATGGGCGGCTATTGCACAGGCATCTATGATTACAAAGTTCCGTTCATCTTCGCCAACGCCAACGGCACCTCCGGCGATGTCGATGTTCTCACCCATGAAGCCGGTCACGCCTTCCAGGCATACTGCACCTTCAAGAACGTGAAGATCCCGGATCTTTCCTTCCCGACGATGGAATCCGCAGAGATCGATTCGATGTCGATGGAATTCTTTGCCCATCCATGGAGCTATCTCTTCTTCAAGGAAGAAGCCGAAAAGTATCACTACTTCCACATCGCCGATGCATTGAAATTTTTGCCATACGGCTGTCTGGTCGACCACTTCCAGCATGAAGTCTACGCCCATCCGGATATGACGCCGGAAGAAAGGAAGGCGTGTTTCCGGACACTGGAAAAGATCTACAAACCGGACAGCGACTACGAAGGTTTCGACCTGCTTGAAAGAGGCGGCTATTTCTACAGACAGGGCCACATCTTCCAGTCCCCGTTCTACTATATCGACTACACCCTTGCGCAGGTCTGTGCACTGCAGTTCTTTGTCCGTATGTTAAACAAGGATGAAGATGCCTGGAAAGACTACGTCCACATCTGTTCGCTGGGCGGTACAAAGACATTTACTCAAATCGTCAGGGAAGCCCACCTCAAAGTCCCGTTTGAAGACGGCTGCCTGAAGGAAGTCTCTGTCCGCATGAAGGAAGAGCTCGACAAGATCGACGACTCAAAGTTCTGATATGTTCAGACGGCTGAAAAGACAAAAGCAGGCCTTAAGCAAAGAAGAATGCCTGCAGATCCTACAGAAAGAAAAGCGAGGTGTCTTATCGGTACTGGGAGATGATGATTACCCCTACGGGATGCCGATCAACCACTATTTCGATCCGGAAGAAAACAAACTCTACTTCCATGGCGGCAGATACGGTCACAAGATCGACGCCATGCGACGTCACAACAAGGCTTCCTATTGTATCTATGGCGATGGCTTCATCGAAAACGACAACTGGTATCTGTGCTTCAAAAGTGTGATCGTCTTTGGAAAGATCGAGTTCATCGAAGACAAGGATAAGATCGCAGACCTTTGCCGGAAGCTGTCGTATCGCTTCACTAAGGATGAAAACTACATCGAAGAAGAGATACAGAAGTCCTTGCAGGGGACACTGATGTTTTCCCTGTCGATCGAAGACATACAGGGAAAATACGTGACCGAAAAATGATCACAGGAGAAACAATATGAAATACGCATTCACCAACGGCATCATCCTTGACGGCACAAAAAACATGGAACCCGTCAAGGGAAAAACGATACTGGTCTTGGACGATCATATCGTTGACATCATCGATGGAAACGTGGCTGATCCAAGCTACGAGAACATCGACCTCAACGGTGCCTATATCATGCCGGGCCTGATCAATATGCATGTGCATCTTGCAGGAAACGGCAAACCGCAGAAGAAACAAAGAGACAACACGAAACTTGTCAATCTTCTGTTCTCCAATCCGATCTCTGCGAAAGTCGCACATTTGATGGTACGCAATTACGCAAAGCTCGAACTGCTCTCCGGTGTCACGACCATCCGCACGGTCGGCGGTCTCAAAGACCTCGATACGAAAGTCAGGGATGAGGTCAAAGCCGGCAAGATCATCGGCCCACGCATCGTTGCGGCCAACGAAGGCATATCCGTGCCGCATGGCCACATGGCGGGATCGGTCGCGATCGTTGCCAACGATATCGATGAGGCAAAGGCCCATGTCGACAAACTGAAACTGCAGGGAGCCGACCTGGTCAAGCTGATGATCACCGGCGGTGTCCTCGACGCCAAAGAAAAAGGCACACCGGGCGAAATGAAGATGGACCCGGCGATGGTCAAAGCCATCTGTGATTATGCCCATGCCAAAGGCTATAAGACGGCAGCCCACGTGGAATCACCGGAAGGCGTCAAAGTTGCCTTACAAAACGGCGTCGACAGTATCGAGCATGGCGCAAAACCGGATGAGGAAACGATCGCCTTATTCAAGGAAAAGGGTGCTTTCTTAACGACCACGATCTCCCCGGCCCTTCCATACGCCTTATTTGACCGAAACATCTCCAACGCTTCGGAAGTCGAACAGTACAACGGCAACATCGTCTTTGAAGGCATTATCGATTGCGCAAAGGCAGCTGTAGAAAATGGCATCCCAGTCGCTTTAGGCAATGATGTGGGCTGTCCATGGATCTCCCAGTACGATTTCTGGAGGGAATTAGTCTACTTCCACAAATACGTCGGCGTTTCCAATAAGGAAGCACTTCATACCGCAACAAAAGGCAATGCGGATCTTCTCGGTCTCGGCGATCTTACCGGTACCATTGAAAAGGGAAAGTGTGCAGACCTCATCGTCTGCAAAGACGATCCTTTAAAAGATCTGAGTGCTTTGCGGAATGTCTCAATGGTCATGAGCTGCGGAAGATTAGTCAAAGACCCATCCTTCAAACGCAACCCGGTCCTCGATCAACAGCTCGATAAATTCTTATAAAAAGGTGATCTTATGAAATGTAATGCAAAAATAATCAATCTGGATAATAAAGTCATCAGCTTCGAAGACCGGATCAAGATCGAAGATCTTCTTAACATGGTCAAGGATGAACTTCCATATCCTGCCTATCTGGCAAAACTCGACAATGCCTATCGTGCCCTGACCCACGTCACCGAGCACAGCTGCAACATCGAATTTCTCGATATGCGAAACCAGGAAGCCTGGCTGGTCTATCAGAACTCACTGATCCTGATCTTCATCAAGGCCGTCCACGACCTCTTTGGAAAGAAAGTCCTGGTCACGGTCAACAACTCTTTAAACAAGGGCCTTTACATCACTTCAAGCCACAAGTTCACAAATGAAGATGTACAAAAGACACTTGAACGCATGCGCGAGATCGTCGACGCCGACATGCCGATCGTCAAGGAACACCTGACCAAGGAAGGCGCAAGGAAACTGGCAAGAAAACAGAAGCTCACCGAAGCTGCCCAGCTCGTTGAAAGCATCACCAACATCGATGACATCGAGATCTACTCCTTGGGCGATGAGATACAGATCTTCTACAATCTGCTGGTCCCATCGACCGGCTATGTGCAGATCTTTGACATCGACATCTACAAAAACGGTCTGATCCTGCGCTACCCGCATCCGGCCGATCCGGGAAAGATCGCTCCATACGAGGAACAGGAACTGCTCTACAGCGCCTTCTCGGAAGCGACCAAATGGGGTCAGATCATGAACGTCAACTTTGTCTGTGACCTCAACGAAAGGATCTTATACGACGATGTGGCGGAAATGGTGCTGATGCAGGAAGCCCTTCATGAAAAAAGGATCTCCGACATCGCCGATATGATCAAGGAGAAAAAGGCGAGGGTCATCCTGATCTGCGGACCAAGCTCCTCAGGCAAGACGACGTTTGCGAAACGTCTGTGCATACAGCTTCACGTCAACGGCTTCAAGACCCTCTACATGGGGACCGATGACTATTACAAGGAACTCGATGAGAGAGTCTACGATGAGAATGGCGAAGTCGACCTCGAATCCATCCGGGCGATCGACACGAAACTGTTCATGCGCGATATCCGCGACCTGCTCGATGGCAAGGAAGTAGACCTGCCGCGCTTTGACTTCAATCAGACAAAGAAAGTCTTCGGTGAAAGAAGGACGAAGATCGCCAAGGACCAGCTCATCGTCATCGAAGGGATACACGGCATGAATGATGAACTGACCGCCAACATCGATGAAAGCGAAAAGTTCAAGATCTACATCTCGCCATTCACGCCGATCTCGATCGACCACCACAACCGCATCTCCACGACCGACGCCAGGATGCTTAGAAGACTGGTCAGAGACTACAAGTTCCGAAATTCGCCAGCCGAAAGGACCATCTCGATGTGGCCGAAGGTCAGAGCATCGGAAGATGCCAATATCTTCCCGTACAACTCCAAGGCCGACGTCTTCTTCAATTCCAACTGCATCTATGAATATGCAGTATTAAAAAAATACGCCGAGCCGATACTCAAGCGCATCAAACGTGAAGAGCCGGAGTATGGTGAAGCGCAAAGGATGCTGTCATTCTTAAAATACTTTGATCCGATCTATGATGAATACATCATTCCAAACAACTCGATCTTAAGAGAGTTCATCGGCGGATCGGTCATCGTCAAATAAAGCAAAACAAGAGCTGCCTAATCGCAGCTCTTCATTTTTTCCTTGATCTTTTCAAATGTCTCATCGGAGATGACATGTTCGATGCGGCACGCATCTTCTTCCGCAGTCTCTGGCGAAACGCCAAGCGTGACGAAGAATGAGGTCAGCGCTTTGTGACGCTCATAGATCTTATTGGCGATCGCAAAGCCTTTTTCTTTTAATGTGATATAGCCTTCATCCGAGATATCGATATAATCTTCCGCTTTCAGATTCTTCATTGCACGGGAGACGGAAGGCTTGGAAAAATTCATCTTGTGACAGATGTCGATCGAACGAACATGTTCAAGCTGTTCTGAAAGGACCTGTATGGTCTCCAGATACATTTCTGCAGATTCCTGAATATTCATAATTGTTTCACCTGTTGCTTATATTACCTTGTTACTTCCATTATAGACCTTCTGAAGCAGAAAGGTCTTTTTATGCTCAAAAAGCGCTTTCACAGGCTCATTTTAACATAATTAATGATTGACAAGTTAGTCGTTGCTAACTAAAATAATAGTGTGCGTTAGTTAATGCTAACTAAGGAGGCTGTTTTATGTTACCACTGACTTATGCTGACAAGAATGAACTGATTGTGATCAAAAAAGTAGGCGGGAAAGCCGAAACCAAAAAGCACCTGGAAGATATGGGCTTTGTCACAGGCGCTGTCATCAGCGTCATTTCCGATGTAAACGGAAGTCTGATCGTCAATGTCAAGAACACGAAAGTGGCTCTCGATAAGGAACTGGCTTCCAAGATAATGATCTGACAGGGAGGATAAGTATGAAGACATTAAAAGATGTCGCTATAGGCGATACCTGCAAAGTCAAGAAGCTCCATGGCGAAGGTGCCATCAAGCGCCGCATCATGGACATGGGCGTGACAAAGAACGTTGAGATCTATGTCCGCAAAGTTGCACCGTTAGGCGATCCGATCGAAGTTACCGTCAGAGGTTATGAACTTTCGATCCGTAAAGCGGATGCACAGATGGTAGAAGTCTACTAAGCAGACAAAGGAGAGGATAAATATGAGTATAAGAATTGCCCTTGCCGGTAACCCTAACAGCGGCAAGACGACATTGTTCAACGCTCTGACCGGTTCCAATCAGTTTGTCGGAAACTGGCCGGGTGTTACAGTCGAGAAAAAAGAAGGAAAACTGAAGGGATTTGATGATGTCATCATCACCGACCTTCCGGGTATCTATTCACTTTCACCTTACACTCTGGAAGAAGTCGTTGCCAGAGAGTATCTGATCACTGAGAGACCGGATGCGATCTTAAATATCGTCGATGGAACAAACCTCGAACGTAACCTCTATCTGACGACACAGCTCACAGAGCTTGGTATCCCGGTCGTCGTCGCCATCAACATGATGGACCTCGTTGAGAAAAACGGCGACAGCATCGATCTGGATGTCTTATCCAAAGAGATGGGTATCAAATTCGTTTCGATCTCCGCCCTGAAGGGTACTAATACGGATAAGGCTGCAGCTGCAGCAGTCGAAGCTGCAAAAAACGGCAAGACCATTCCGATGCACACCTTCAGCGGTTCCGTCGAACATGCCCTCGCACACATCGAAGAAGCCTGCGTTCACGGCCTGCCGGAAGAACAGCAGAGATGGTATTCGATCAAGCTCTTTGAAAGAGATGACAAGGTCATGGAAGCTCTCAAGCTCGACCAGAAAACACTTGATCATATCAACAAGGATATCGAAGCTGTTGAAAAGGAAATGGATGATGATTCCGAATCCATCATCACCAATGAAAGATATATCTATATCGGCAACCTCTTAAAGGGTATCTACAAAAAGAAATCCGCCGGAAAGCTGACGGTCTCCGACAAGATCGATAAGATCGTCACCAACAGGATCCTGGGTCTTCCGATCTTTGCCTTAGTCATGTTTGGTGTCTACTGGCTGGCCATGGGTCCGTTCGGAACATTCCTTACCGACTGGACAAATGATGTCTTTGCGGCATGGCTGACCGATGGCGCAGCTTCCATCATGGAAAGCCTGGGTGTCGCTGAATGGCTGACTTCTCTGGTATCCGATGGAATCGTCGGCGGTGTCGGTGCCGTACTTGGCTTCGTTCCGCAGATGTTAGTTTTGTTCTTAATGCTTTGCGTCCTGGAAGACATCGGCTATATGGCACGTGTTGCCTTCGTTATGGACCGTATCTTCCGTAAATTCGGATTGTCCGGAAAGTCCTTCATCCCGATGCTGATCGGCTCAGGCTGCGGCGTTCCGGGTGTCATGGCGACCAGAACGATCGAAAACGAACGTG
>DESX01000079.1:0-277 GCA_002362065.1 Solobacterium sp. UBA3303 | reverse complement strand
CGTATGACGATCATGACGACCTGCTTCATCCCGTGTGGTGCGAAACTGCCGATCATCGCTTTGATCGCCGGTGCCGTATTCAACAAGGCATGGTGGGTATCTCCTTGCGCTTACTTCATTGGCGTAGCTGCGATCATCATCTCCGGTATCATGTTAAAGAAGACGAAGATGTTTGCAGGCGATCCGGCACCGTTTGTCATGGAACTGCCGGCATACCACGTACCATCTTTGACAAATGTCTTAAGAGGCACATGGGAAAGAGGCTGGTCCTTCATCA
>DESX01000086.1 GCA_002362065.1 Solobacterium sp. UBA3303 | reverse complement strand
TCGGACATCATCGAACAGATGTTGATGATCTTGCCATGACCTTTTTCGATCATGCCCGGAATGACTGCCTTTGCACAGATGAATGGCGCATTCAGGTCGGTATCGACGACTTTGCGGAAATCTTCAACGCTCATTTCCGTCATCGGGATACGCTTGATGATGCCGGCGTTGTTGATCAGGATATCGATCACACCGAGCTCTTCGTTGACTTTTTTGACCAGTTCAGCAACCGCTACCTCGTCTGTTACGTCGCAAACATAACCCTTTGCTTCAACACCATTTTCTTTGTATCTTTGAACAGCTGCATCGATCTTTTCCTGGCTCCTGCCGTTGAAAGCGATCTTTGCGCCGGCCTTCGCAAGGCCTAATGCCATGCCAAAGCCGATACCGTCAGTTGCACCGGTGACAAGAGCGACCTTGCCATCGAGCCTGAAATCATTCATTGAGAATTCAGCCATGTCTTACCTCTGAACTCTGCCGGATGCATCGCCACCAGCCAAAGCCTTGACTTCTGCTTCAGAAACAAGGTTGAAGTCTGTCGGGATCGTGTGCTTCAAAGCACTTGCTGCAACTGCAAATTCCAATGCATCGCCCTGGTTGTCCATTGTCAGCAGACCATGGATGACACCACCGGAGAAGGAATCGCCGCCGCCGACTCTGTCGATGATCGGGAAGATATCGTAATGCTTGGATTCATAGAATTCCTTGCCATTGTAGATCAAAGCCTTCCAGCCATTGTGTGTAGCAGAGTAAGATTCTCTTAATGTGGAGATGACATACTTGAAGCCGAATTCTTCAGCCATCTGCTTGAAGATCTCTTTGTAGCCTTCTGCGTCGGTCTGGCCTGCTTCAACGTTGGATTTCGGTTTGAAGCCTAAGCAGAGTTCCGCATCTTCTTCGTTGCCGATACAGACATCAACATACTTCATCAAAGGTCTCATGACGGAGATCGCTTTTTCAGAAGTCCATAATTTCTTACGGAAGTTGAGGTCAACGGAAACGGTAGCGCCAGCCTTCTTGGCAGCGATCAGAGCCAGTTCAAGGTTCTTGGCAGACTGATCGGAGATGGCAGGTGTGATGCCTGACCAGTGGAACCAGTCAGCACCTTCGAAGATCTTGTCAAAGTCGAAATCTTCCGGTGTAGCTTCTGCAACTGCTGAATGTGCTCTGTCGTAGATGACCTTGGAAGGTCTCATGGAAGCGCCGGTCTCAAGGTAATAGATACCAAGTCTTTCGCCGCCTCTAGCGACATATTCGGTATGAACACCGTATTTTCTTAAAGCGTTGATCGCGCACTGGCCAATCTCGTGTGCAGGAACTTTGGAAACAAAGTATGCTTCATGACCATAGTTGGCTAAAGATACTGCAACATTTGCTTCGCCGCCGCCATAACATGCATCAAAACTGTCAGACTGCACGAAACGTGAGTTTCCCGGAGTCGATAATCTGAGCATGATTTCGCCCATTGTTACAACTTTCATTTTTTATTTCTCTCCTTTATTTATTTTGTGAGATGGACACCAAATCCACCGATCTCGTCTGTGAAGTAAATGAACTTCATATTGCCCTTGTCATCATAAGTTGCGCTTGATTCATCGAATGTGTAGCCAAGGGATTCATAGTATCTCTTTGCACGGTCGACATTGTTGACACCGATTGCGATATGGCCGTGTTTGCCTTTTGCCTTGGCGGCAGACATGACCTCAACGAAATCAGAACCAAACCAGCCTTTTGAAGTCTCTCTGACTTCGCCGCCAAACAGTTTCGCAAACTGTGCAGCTAATTCAGCACCATTGCCGTTTTCTTCGTTGACAGCGACGTGCTTGATGTGAATGCCCAGCATTGCCTTGACAGCACCTCTTGTCAGTGCTTCGATCTTTCCGAAATCACCGGCTTCGATGGCCTTCTTGTCGATCATCCAGGTACCGCCGCAGGCAAGGATGACAGGGTCATTGAGGTAATCGTTGACGTTTGCTTCCTTGATGCCGCCGGTCGGCATGAATTTGAGTTTATTGTACGGAGCAGAAAGGGCCTTGATCATCTTGAGACCGCCTAAAGGTTCAGCCGGGAAGAATTTGACGACTTCCAGACCATATGCGGATGCAACTTCAAGGTCAGCCGCATTAGCTGTACCAGGCAGGATCGGAATATTCTTCTCCAGGCAATAAGCGATCGTATCCGGATTGGTACCCGGGGATACGATGAATTCTGCACCTGCATCGATCGCAGAATCGACCTGTTCCCTGTTTAAGACAGTGCCGGCACCGATGATCATATCCGGGCAGGCTTTTCTCATTTCGATCATTGCATCATGCGCAGTAGCTGTACGATACGTGACCTCTGCAACAGGCAGACCGCCTGCACAAAGTGCTTTTGCCAGAGGCGCAGCATCTTCAACACGGTCCAGAGCGATTACCGGTACGATACCGATGTCATGGATCTTCTTACAAATCTCGTTCATCATTTCTCCTCCTTAATTAATGAATCTATAAAGTTTAAATCTTTTTCAGTCGTTTCTTTCATCCACGCAACTCTTTGAGGTGGATTTTGATTCTCGTTGTTGTATTCCTTGAATGCCGTCAGTTCATGTGCCTGCGGCTTGTCCCAGTCATGATAGCCTTCCACTTTGATGTGTGCACCGATCTTTGAATTAGTGATCAGACACTTCGCGTGATCTCTCCATGGCCTTGCCAGATAGACGGAATCTTCCATCCCCTGTTCGCTTGTGAAGTCACAGTGATCGAAGATGAAGCCGTATTCCTGATCTTCCGGCGTATTCGGCGCACAGACATAGCCATTAACTTCCTTTTGAATATCAAGTGAACGGATCTCACAGTTTTCAAAGAAACCGAGACCGCCGCCGAAGATGAAGTCGATCGAACCTTCGACAAGACAGTGTTCAAAGCGGGCTTTGCGGATGAGCCTTTCCCTGTCCTTCAAAGGACCGATGAAGCCTCTTGCCTCATATTCCTTTTCCGGAAGCGGAGCTAAGAACAGCGTGTCCTGATAGGATGAGATCACACAATCCTTAGCAAGGAAGTCATCGCCATCGATCATCAGAGCGATCGCCTGGCCATTGTGATAGCCGTTTTCATTTTTCACTGACACATTGATCAAAGAAACATGATCGGCATCAACAAACAGCGTGTATGTGCGAAATGTTCCTCGCTTATAGCCGTCTTCAAGGATCTCGTAAGCCCCTAAGCCGTATGCGATCTCACCATTTTTGATCGTGACATGGGGCTTATCGATAATGATCTGTTGATATATCCTTGATCCCTCAAGATCGATGATCTGATCTTCTTCATTGTCTTGCGGGATCAAAGAGAGTACTTCGCTTAATGAACTATAGGAATTCCCTTTGAACTTAATCATTGAAACCGAGATAGTTCACGGCATTGTTGTAGCAGATATCCTCAACGATCTCTTTGAGCAGTTTCTCATCGTTTGGATATTCACCGTTTTCAACTAATGTTCCGACAAAATCACATAAGATCCTGCGGAAGTATTCATGTCTTGTGTAGGACAGGAAGCTTCTGGAGTCTGTCAGCATACCAATGAAGTTTGCCAGCATGCCATCGTTTGCCAGAGTAGCCATCTGTTCCTGCATACCGATCTTGTGGTCATTGAACCACCATGCGGAACCATGCTGGAGCTTGCCCTTGATGCCATCGCCCTGGAAGCAGTTCATCGTCGTGACGATCGCTGCGTTGTCGTTCGGGTTGAGTGAATAGATGATGGTCCTCGGCAGATTTCCTTCAACGTTCAATGAGTTGAGGAAGTCAGCCATTTCTGAGCTTGGCGCATAGTTGTTGATCGTATCAAAACCGGTATCCGGTCCTAATTTATCGAACATGGCCTTGTTGTTGTCTCTCTTGCAGCCATAGTGCAACTGCATAGCCCAGCCCTTCTTCGTGTAGACGCTTGCGAGATGTCTCATGAAGGCTGTCTTGAACTGCAGTTCTTCTTTTCTTGTGGCGCATGCGCCGCCAAGTCTCTTCGCGAAGATCGCTTCGATCTCTTCAGCACTCGCCGGTTCATACATGACATACTCTAATGCATGGTCAGATGCACGGCAGCCCATGGATGCGAAGAAGTCGATACGGTCATCGATGACTTCACACAGTTCCTTGAAGGAGCCGATCTTCTTGCCGGAAGCAGCTTCGAGTTTTGCAAGGTAGTCGAGGTAGTCAGGTTTTTCAATGTTGTTGGCCTTGTCCGGTCTGAAACAAGGAACGACTTTTGTCTTCATCGTTTCATCCTGAGCCAGCAGCTTATGTATGGCAAGATCATCTGCCGGATCATCTGTCGTACAGATGATGTTGACATGAGAATCTTCCAGGATCTTTCTGACTGTTAAAGTCTTCAGGACTTCGTTGCACTTGTTGAAGATCTCTTCCGCATTGTCTTCCGTCAGAGGTTCATAGATACCGAAGTATCTCTGCAATTCCAGGTGTGACCAGTGATATAAAGGATTGCCGATCAGATGAGATAAAGTCTTTGCCCAGGCTTTGAACTTTTCAAGGTCTGATGCATCGCCGGTGATGTATTTCTCATCGACGCCGTTGGCTCTCATCTGTCTCCACTTGTAGTGGTCACCGCCGAGCCAGACTTCGGTGATCGTCGAGAACTTTCTGTTCTCATAGATCTCTTTTTGAGAGATGTGGCAATGGTAGTCGATGATCGGCATCTTTGCCGCATAGTCATGATACAGATGTTTCGCTGTCTCAGTGC
>DESX01000088.1:40093-47564 GCA_002362065.1 Solobacterium sp. UBA3303 | reverse complement strand
ACAGCTTCCGCTTCCGGATGTTTCTTCTTGCCGAAGTAGATGACATCGTATCCTTTGTTCAGATATTCCTTGATGATGTTCTGTGTTTTGAGAACGTCAACGCAGGTCGCATCGACGTAGTCAAGACCCTTGGCCACAGCTTTCTGTTTGATGGCATCGGAGATGCCGTGTGCCGTAAAGATCACGATGCCATGATCGATCTGATCGAGCAGCTGAGACTTATCCATGTGACTGTCATCGAGCGTGATGATACCCAGATCTGACAATTCCTTTGAAACAAAGGAGTTGTGTACCAGCATGCCCAAAACATAAACATCCTTGTCCGGATTGACTTTTTTGGTATCTTTGGCAAGGCGTATCGCATTGACCACGCCCTTGCAATAGCCACTTGGTATGACTTTCTGAATTTCCATAAGTTCATTATACATTATGCTAAAATATATGCGTATGAACAGGATATTAAAAGAAACGACACAAAGATTTATCGAACTCAATGGTTTTGAAGAGCTCACACAAGTGCAGAAAGAAGTTTTGAAATACACTTCTTCCAACAAGGATGTCATTGCATTATCCAAGACGGGAACCGGCAAGACACATGCCTATCTGATCCCGGTCATGGAGATGATCAATCCTGTTTCGGACAAGACACAGGTGCTTATCTCTGTTCCGACCAGGGAACTGGCATACCAGGTCTATCAGAACGCCTTACTGATGAAGGAAGTGTATCCGGATCTTCGCATACAGCTTCTCGCCGGCGGTACCGACAAGAAGAAATCGATCGAAAAGCTGGAAAAAGCACCGCATATCGTCATCGGTACGCCAGGCCGTATCAAAGACTTGTTCGTATCCAACGTCTTGAGAGTCGACTTCGTTCAGATGTTTGTTATCGATGAGGCGGATATGACACTGGAATACGGTTTCCTTGAAGACATCGACATCGTCTTCTCCCATATGGTCAAGGATCCGGAAGTCTTATGTTTCTCGGCGACTTTTCCGGAAGAACTCAACGTCTTTGTCAAAAAGTATCTGTCTTCGCCAAAGATCATCCGCGTCGAAGACAAGAAGAGGGATCCGCACATCTCCCATGTGCTGATCAACTGCAAGCACAAGGATTACAAGGAAGTCGTCTACGACATCCTGCCGGGCTTTAAGCCATATGTCTGTCTGATCTTTGCCAACACCAAGGAAGAGGCAGATGATTGCTATGAATATTTGACGGAAAAAGGTGTCAAAGCCTTATTGCTGCATGGCGGTCTTGATTCAAGGACAAGACAGAAAGCGATCAAGGATCTGCAGGCAAAGCGCTACACTTACGTCATCGCATCGGATGTCGCATCAAGAGGCATCGATATCGATGGCATCTCCCATGTCATCTCGATGGGTCTGCCGAAGCAGCTTCAGTTCTATATGCATAGAGCCGGACGTACCGGTCGTAATGAAAAAGACGGTACCTGCTATCTCCTCTATAAGGAAAGCGATCTCGATGCTGTCCGCACGCTGAACAAGAAGGGCATCAGCTTCCTGGCAAAAGAATACAAGAAGGGTGCCTGGAAGGAAGCCAACAATCCGACGAAGAAAAAACAGGTCAAATCCAACGTCGAAGAAAAAGAGATCGTCAAGACGCTCTACCGCAAAAACGAGAAGGTCAAGCCGAATTACAAGAAAAAGAAAAACGTTCAGGTCGAAAAGATCAAGCGCAAGAAAAGAAGAGAATTCATTCAGGCCAAGATCAAGGAAGAGCGTATCGAACGTTATAAAGAACAACAGCGAAACAAGGATAATTAACCTTGTTTCTTTGTATAATAGGGGATATGAATGTCTGGTCCTATATCGGTGATAAAGACTTTTACATGAAGGTGCTTCGCATCGCGATCCCATGCGCTCTTTCGCAGCTTTTGTTATCCTGCCGTTCCATTATCTGTTCCATTATGGTCTCTTCGATCGGCATGGTCACGGCAGTCGGGAATGCTAACAATGTCGTCTACCTTCATGACTATCTTTTATGGGGCCTCGAGGCCGGTGCGGCATTATTCGGTTCCCAGTTTTTCGGAGCCGGTCAGTATAAAAACATGTCCAAGACGCAGGGTATTTTCCTGCTGAGTTCATTGCTCAATGCCTTTTTCTGGATCTTCATGGTCTTCGGCTTTGGCGACAAACTGCTGCTTTTCTATCTGAATGACCAGACGATCCTTCCATATTCCTGGACGTATCTTAAATATGTAATGGTCTCTTTGATCTTCATGTGCATCACGACATCCTTTAGAAGCATGTATCAGGCGATGCATAAGACTAAGGTCTCATTTTCGATCTCGGCATTTTATGTGCTGGTGAATATCATCTGCAATTTTCTGCTGATCTACGTCTTCAAAAAAGGCGTGGCCGGTGCCGGAATGGGTGTTCTTTTAAGCGAGATCATCTGCTGCATCGTGACACTTGTCTATACATTCAAAGACAAGCCGGTCTTCTTAAACGGCTTTAAAGAGATGTTTTCCTTCAATGCCGGCTTTGCATTGCCGTTCATTCAGAAGGTCCTTCCGATCGCCTTCAACGAGATGCTGTTTGGCTTTGGTCAGTCTTTGTTCAACAAGGCCTATGGAATGCTGGGATCGGCCTCAATGGAAGCGATCTATGTGAGTTCCGAGATCTTATCGACGGCATTGTTTTCAGTCTGGGGCTATGGAGAAGCCGTTTCGATCGTTACCGGCACGTTATTGGGTGAAGGAAGGATCGAACAGGCCAAGGAGGAATCGAGATATCATCTCGGGCTTTCCTTTGCCGTCGGACTTTTCTTATGGGCATTCATGGTCATACTCTCACCGGCCTTTTTGAATCTGTATCACATCAGTGATCCGGCGATCTACGATGCCGGATATAAACTCTTGTCCGTCTATGGCTTCAAAGCCTTTTTAAGGGTCTTTACCTATACGATGTTCTGTACATTAAAGGCAGGCGGGGATTCCAAGGCCTACAATCTTCTTGATTCCGGGATCATGTATGCGGTGGGCATTCCGATCGCCTTTGGCGGGGTGTATTTCGGCATGCGGGATGTCGTACTGCTTGTGCTTCTTTGTCAGATCGAACAAGTGGTCCGCTTCTTTCTGACTTTAAAACGCTATAATAGTTATAAGTGGGCAAATAATTTAACGGAGCTGGTCAAATAATATGAAAGTTGGTTTTGTATCTCTTGGCTGTGCCAAGAACCTGGTAGATTCGGAGAATATGATCGGGCTTTTTGACGATCCTTTTTTCGAATACGAATACGATCTGAAAAAGTGTGATGTCATTCTGATCAATACCTGCGGCTTCATCCTTTCAGCCAAGGAAGAAGCGATCGATACGATCCTTGAGATCGCCGAATACAAGAAAGACAGACTGAAGAAACTGATCGTTACAGGCTGTTTCGTACAGCGCTATTACGATGACTGTATAAAGGAATTCCCGGAAGTCGATCTCTTTGTGCCGGTCAGAGATTATGCAAAGCTTCCTGAGCTCTTAAGCAGGCTGCTCGATCACAGGTTCGTCAACACCTATGGCAAGAACCGGAAGCTGGCCAACAATTCCTATACGGCGTATCTGAAGATCTCCGATGGCTGTGACAACCGCTGCGCCTATTGTGCGATCCCTTTGATCAGGGGCAATTGTCATTCCTATCCGATCGAAGACAATGTGGAAGAGGCGAAGAGGCTTTTCAAATACGGTGTCAGGGAGCTCAATGTCGTGGCACAGGATACGACCTATTATGGTCATGACCTCTATGGACGCTTCGCCTTGAAGGATCTGATCCATGAGCTCGACAAGATCGAATTTGACTGGATCAGAATCTTATACATGTATCCGGATGAGATCGAGGAAGATCTGCTGATCGAAATGTCAAAATGCAAGCGCGTGCTTCCATATTTTGATATCCCGATCCAATACGGAAATGACAAGATCCTGAAACTCATGAATCGAAGAGGCACGGTAGAGCTCATCAAAGAAAAGATCGCTTTGATCCGCAAATACTTCAAGGATGCCTACATCCGCACGACTTTGATCGTCGGCTTCCCGCATGAGACGGAAGAGACTTTTGAAGATACGCTGAAGCTCGTGGAAGAGGTCGGTTTTGACTCACTTGGTGCCTTTACCTATTCACCGGAAGAGGATACGGCAGCTTATGATATGGATGAACAGGTCGATGAGGAAGTCAAGCAGGAAAGATATGAGAGACTCATGTCGCTTCAGCAAAGCATCGTCAACCGGAAAAATGAAGCAAGGATCGGCAAGACCTACACCGTTTTGATCGAACGCTACGAATCCCTGTTTGACCGCTATGTGGCAAGAAGCTACATGTCGGCACCTGACGGGATCGATGGCATCATCTATATCAGAAACGATGAGCCGCTCAAGATCGGTGAATTTTATGAAGTTGAGATAAGCGGATATCAAAACTATGATTTGATTGGTATAATGAAGAAAAAGAGGTAAATTATAATGAATTATTATGTAGGAATCGATTTGGGCGGTACGAATGTCAGGATCGCCAAAGTGGATGATGACGGAAGAATCGTCCAGGATGTCATAGCTCCTTCGCATGGTTTGGAAGGACCTGAAAAGATCGAAGAAAACATACTTGATCTTCTGAAGCAATTTGATCTGACCGATGTAAAGTCGATCGGTTTAGCAATACCAGGGCCGGTTGATGGTGAAAGAAACGTCATCACACAGGCAACAAATATCCCAGGCTGTGAGGGTTATCCGTTTGCCGCAAACATGCAGCAGGTGACCGGCATTCCGGTATTCCTTGACAACGACGCCAATGCGGCTGGTCTTGCCGAGGCGGTACTTGGCGCAGGCAGAGGCTATCATGAAGTCTACTTCCTGACCCACTCCACAGGTATCGGCGGTGCCCTTGTGATCGATGGCAAAGTCATTTCCGGTCATAAAGGCTATGCAGGTGAAGTCGCCAACGTCATTGTCGATCCGGATGCCAAACAGTATCCGGTCTATGCCCACCTCAACAGGGGCGGCGTTGAATCCGTCGCATCCGGTACAGCCATCGGCCTCATCGGCAAGGAGCTGATCGGTGAAAAAGGCGATTCCGCAAGAAAAGTATTCCTGTTGGCAGGCGAGGGCAATGAAGTTGCCGAAGCGATCGTCGACAAGATGTCAAAAGACTTTGCGACATGCCTCGCTGCAATATCCGCGATCTGCGCACCGGACTGCTTCGTCATCGGAGGTGGCTGTTCTCATTCTTCTGCGATCTACTTCTCCAAAGTCAGAGAGTATTTCCGTTCCATGGCGCATGAAGGCATGCGTGATGTACCGATCCTGAAAGCACAGCTTTCTGAACCGGGTGTCTTAGGTGCCGCAATGATCGGCAAGTCTCATTTAGGTTAAGCATATGAATTATACAGATCTGAAAGCCTATGTCGTTTCTGACCAGATCGACCCGCTCTTATCGAAGATCATCTGCTGCGATGATCTGCTCGAAGAAAAACAAAGATACTTAAAGCTGCTTGATGCGGCATACGAATTATATGGTGATGGTGATTATCACTTTATCTCTTCACCGGGCCGTTCTGAGATCGGCGGCAACCACACCGACCACCAGCACGGTCATGTCGTGGCAGCAGGCCTGAACATCGACAACCTCGCGATCGTCAAGGCCAATGATAAAAATACAGTCTATTACCGGGACGGTGATTTCAAGATCACTCCGGTCGATCTCTCCGATCTTTCCATAAGAGAAGAAGAGATCAATACCTCCGAAGCTTTGATCCGTGGCATCGCTTATCGTCTTGAGAAGCTCGGCTATCGCTATGGCGGCTTTGATGCCTTGTGCGAATCCAGAGTACTGGTCGGATCAGGCATCTCCTCATCAGCCTGCTTTGAAGTCATGCTGGTGGAGATCTTCAATGCGCTTTATAATGACGGACAGATTGATCCGATCGAGCGTGCGAAGATCGGCATGTATGCCGAAAACGTCTTCTTTGGCAAACCGAGCGGACTGCTCGACCAGATGGCGATCTCGGTCGGCGGTTTTGTGACGATCGACTTCCGCAAGCCGGAAGAGCCGGTCATCGAAAACTTTGATTTCTCTTTCTCTGACTATGGCTATGAACTGATCTTAGTCAATACAAAGGGCGATCATTCCGACCTGTCACACGAATACGCTGCCGTTCCAAATGAGATCCGGGAAGTCGCCCATGCCTTAGGCGTTGAGTATCTTGCGGATTCCTCAATGGAAAAGCTCATCAGCAATTTCAAGCAGATCCGTGAAGAAGTCGGCAACGACAGGGCGATGCTCAGAGCCCTTCATTTCTACAACGAAGATAAAAGAGCAGTCGATGAAAGAGAAGCAATCCGCAACAAGGATGTCGAACGACTGCTTCATCTGATGAAGGAATCCGGACGTTCCTCCTTTGAATATCTGCAGAATGTCTATCCGGCATCCCGCGTCAACTCGCAATCCCTGTCCATCGGCCTGGCCCTGGCGGATATGTATCTTGGCGAGCAGGGTGCTTACAGGGTACATGGCGGCGGCTTTGAAGGAACGATACAGCTGATCGTACCTTCCGATAAAGTCGAAGGACTTGAAAAACTGCTTTCCTCCGTATTTGGCGATGACTGCATCATGAAAGTCCGTGTCAGACCGTTTGGCACAAAAACAGTGATTTAAAAAAACAAGACCTTTGCACGATCACAAAGGTCTCAGACTGTTGACAAAAGGACATTTTCAAAACGAAAGTGTCCTTTTTTCTTTCGGTCTCTTCTTTTCGGATAAGATAAGAAGTAAAAATACAGGAAATGTTCATGAAAAGGAAGCGGTATAAGAAGGATCCTTCTTTCTTTCCGCTTCCTTTTCATCGATATGATCATAATAGGCTTTGTATTTGCTTCTCCATAAGGAGAGTTTCTTGAGATTGTGTACAGAAAAGATGATCGCAGCCTGATGACTGTTCTTCTTTAATCCTCTGATCCTGGTATAGCGAAGACAATGATTCTCCTTGCAATCCCCGAAGTCTCTTTCGATCGTCTGCTTCCTTATTGGGACAGATATAGCAGCCCTTTTCCTTATCGTATGTGAATCCCTTTTTTGAAAAGGTCTCTCTTCTTTGTCCTTTGGGTCTGGTATAGGGAAGATAGAGGATCTGATCATGAGCACTTACTTCCTTTGCGATGGCCGGGGTCTTATACCCGGCATCTAAGACGATGTTTTTTACCTTGTATCTTTCATTTAAGATCTCATAGGCATCAAAGAAAGATACAGAATCATGAACGTTGCCGGGCACGGTGACATGACACAATATAAAGCCATTGCTGTCACAGAAGGTCTGGTGAGAGTAAGCGAAACATTCTTCGTGTTCTCCTTTGTGATAGCTGCCTGCGTCCGGATCGATCAGGGATGCCTTAATCTCCTTTTTCTTTGTTACCAGGATCTGTTCGCCGCTTTCTTCATCAAAATCATATTCTTCCGATTCAAGATGATCGA
>DESX01000088.1:0-40040 GCA_002362065.1 Solobacterium sp. UBA3303 | reverse complement strand
ATCGATCTTTTTCTTGCCATGAGAGGTCCTGTCTTCATTGATCTCTTCAAGAAGCTCATCTTCATATTTCTTCCTTGTCAGTTCGACGATCTTTCTTTCGTGTTTCCTTTTGTTGGCAGAGGCTTTCTGATGGGTGGAATCGGCAAAGACCGTCTCAGTGTGGATGAAGTCATATCTTAGTCCCTGCTCAATGATCCTTTCGAAGATCTTATCAAAGACATCAGACTCACCGTATCTTCTTATATAGTTCTGCGACCAGGTGGAGTAATTAGGCACAGCTTCATCTATCGATATTCCCAAGAACCAGCGGTAGGCAAGATTGACTCTGATCTCTTCACAGGTCCTGCGCATCGAATTGATGTTGAACGTGTAGTTGATGAAGATCATCTTGAATAAGATCACCGGATCGATCGAAGGTCTTCCCCACAATGAATAAAGAGGCTCCACCAGGGGATAGATGAAATCCCACTTCAAAGCCTCTTCCATTTTTCTTACCAGGTGATCTTCCGGAACGAATTCCTCCATCGTACCGATGATAAAGCCAAGATCCTTATTTGTGCCTCTTCTTTCTTAATAAGTATAACATCCTCAAACAAAGGAAAACCCGCAGATCGATGAAATCATGCGGGTTTGTCAACAGGCTGAAGCCGCCTTCATCAAAGGCGGCTTTTTTATCGATACTATATTTTAGAGACTTTCCGTATCCTTTCTGCTGACGAACCTTCCGTCTTTATACTCAAGCCTGATGAACACCGGATGTTCCTTTTTCTGCGTATTCGGCGTATGTAAGACCAGGTTGTATCTGCCCTTAAGATCCTTGAAGATCATCCCGTGGCCTCCGTCACTGGCATACAGTGCCTCTTTGGTCGTGAACTTTCCTTTTAGATCCTGCGTATCATTTTCTGCCAGCAGCTGTACATATCCCTGCTGACCATACGACGACCATAACATATGGAGCCGGCCGTCTTCCGTCTCAACGAAATACGGGCCATCCGTCACATAACGGCCGAAAAGAAAAGACTTCGCCAGCGGTCTGGCTTCCGATGCCTTGAACAGCATGAACGGTTCTCCCTTGGCCTTTTCCAACGATTCCTCGAGTTCCACCGCCCAGATCTGACCGACCTTGACCTGCTTCCACTCTCTGCAGAAGACCATATATGGTCTTTTATCCTTATCGACATATAAGGTACCATCTAAAGTCAGCCAGCCTTCCGGTGTGATCGGCTCCTTCGACCAGGGTCTGAACTGTCCATCCGGCTTATCCGCTTTCAATACGATGGTATGCTGTCTCTTCTTATCGGCAAAGGTCGCAAACATGTAGAAATCGTCACGGTAATGATAGACTTCCGGCGCCCAGAAGTGGCGGTCCGCCCAGAAATCATCCGTTTTCTTGAAGACCTCGATAGGTCCTTGCCAGTCTTTCATATCTTCACTGATATAGACATCCAGACCATAGGCTTTCTTTTCAAAAGCCGTCTCTCCTCTGGTGCCATACATATAATATCGGTCTTCATAGACTAAGACGAAAGGGTCTCTGATGTTGATCTGATCCAGTTTCATTTTACTTACCTCTGTCTATATTATAAAAAGTGTATCCCGATTTTCTAAAGACAAGATCGGCAGAATGTGTTGCATTTCTTTTCCTGTCCGAAAAAAATCGCGATCCTGCGGCTTCTTTAGATGTTTCAGATCAGCGATGCGCTGCAAAAGAAAAAGGAGCTTACGCTCCATGATGCTCATGTGACATGTTCCCCAGATATTTCGCCTTGAGCGTAAGGATCAAAGGGATATCGAAGAAGAAGATCGTCCAGAAGTACTTTTTCACATCGCAGCCGTAGGCCTTCAAAGTGAACACGCCGATCTCGATGCCGTGTTTTATGCCAAGGCAGGCGATGAACAGATCGATGAGAGCGATGATCAGCGCGATCGTTTCATGAGAGATGAATGCTTTCGACAGAAACGGGATCAGCAAGCCTGCGACCTCGATCAGCATGTGTTCCTCGAAAGCCTTCAGGTTCCAGCAGTGCTTGAAGACGATGATTCAGTTGTAGAACGGGATGAAGCTCGTCCAGGTCGGCTCGTTGAAAGACTTGCACATACGGAAGGTGCAGTACACATCGATCAGATACAGGAGGACGAAATACGGGACACCAATATGTTCGATGAACTCCAGTTCAAACAGCGGGATCTTTTCAATAAAATGCAGGATGTTCATTTCATTTATCTCCATTGTGCACGACGATCTGTGAGAACGGTATGCTGATGCCTTCCTCATCAAATCTCTTCTTGACCAGGACTCGCAGGCCTCTTTGTATCTTGTAGTGATTGCGCTTGACAGCCTTCATGGTGATGGAGAAGCCAAGTGAACTCTCATCAAAAGAGTTGATGCCTAAGACATTCGGCTCTTCAAAACAGATCTCTTTGTTTTCTTGGTAATACTTTTCCGTCACATCTTTCAAGATCGCAAAGACACGGTCGGGATCTTCCTCATACGCCACCGGTACTTCAACGATCGCCATATTGAATTCTCCCGAATAATTGATGACCGTCGTGATCTGACCATTCGGGATGATGATCTGCTGACCCTTCCAGTTTTTTAAATAGGTGCAGCGCATCGCTAAAGAAGTGGCCGTTCCTTCGTGTTCATTGATCTTGACGAAATCTCCCACGCCGTATTGCCTTTCAAACATGATGAAAGCACCGGCGATCACATCCTTGATGATCGACTGGGCACCCAGAGAGATGATCAGAGCACCGACCCCGGCTGCCGTCACGATATTGGACAGCGCAGTTCCAAAGCCGAGCTGGTTGATGATGATACAAGTCGCCGCAAAATAGATCGTATATCTGCCCACGCTTCTCAGCAGTGTCATCGACGTCACGATCTCTTTGACTTTTCTTTCATCATCGATGCCCTCTGTCTTTGCGATCACGCGGTTGGTGGCCTTTGTCAGGATCGTCAGGACGATCTTTGCCAGGATCAGCGTGATGAATATGCCGATCACCATGATGATCAGCGACGTCATATCCAGTTTCAGGTCTTCTGCAATCGCATTCCAATTGACTGTCATATCGTTTCCTTTCTTCTATTTTATTTCATCTTCTGCCGCTTTCAGGGAAAGGATATTGTAGAAAGCGATCGAAGCGATGACGATGAACGCGCCAAGCATCGTTCTTGCGCTTACATATTCTTTATAGAATATAGCTACCAGTATCGGATTGAGTACCGGCTCGATGCTTGCGACGAGCGAATCGGCCAAAGGCTCGCACAGTCTTAGTCCCGCCGTCAGAAGGCTGTAGCCGGCACCGGCCTGAAAGATGCCCAATGCCGCCAAAAGAAGAAGTGTCGGCAAAGAAAAGTCCGATTCCGATACGATCGAAGGAAGACCGATGAAGATCGTCATGAAGTGTCCTAAAAACACGGAAGAAAGAGGATCTCCGTCTTCAAAGTCGTTCAGCATGATCGTAAAGGCATAAAAGACTCCGGATAACAAAGCGATCAGATCGCCCTTGAGATTTCCTTTGCCTAAACCTTCCGATACGACGATCAGGATGCCCGCAAAGACCAGCAGCGAAACGATCAGATCGATCTTCTTCGGTTTCTTCTTAAAGATAAGCGCTTCAAAAAGGATGATGAAGATCGGCGCCGTATATTCCAGAACGATCGCATTGGCTGCCGTCGTATATTTCATCGACGTCACATAGCACACCAACATCGCCGAAACAAAGACAGCACCTAAGAGCACTGTCTTATTGAATCTCAGTTTATGTCCGGAGAATCGTATATACAGATAGATGACGATCGAAGAAAAGATGCAGCGGCCACCCGATACCGGCATCGCCGGCCAAGGCATCAGTTTGACAAAAAGACCGCCTAAAGAAAAGGCGATCGCTCCAAGCAAAACATACAGTAATCCGCGTCTTTGTTCTGATTTCACAAAAACACTATATAAAAACAGAAGAAAGTATTAATCGTTTTTCAACAATCTGAGACCTTTGCACGATCGCAAAGGTCTTTTCTTATAGCAATAACATCCTGTCGTTATTGAGATCTTTTTCCGCATGTTTTTTAAACAGCCGAACGAGATCTTCGACACTCATCTTTTCTTTTTCTTCTTTGTTCAGATCAAGTATGATCCTTCCTTCATGCATCATGATCAGCCGGTTGCCAAGATCGAGTGCTGTCTGCATATTGTGGGTGACCATGAGACAGGTGAGATCTTTTTCTTCGACCGTCTTTTTCGTCAGCTGCAAGACCTTGTCAGCACTTTGCGGATCCAAAGCTGCCGTGTGTTCATCAAGAAGCAGCAGGGAAGGCTTTTTTAAAGTATTCATGACTAAAGTCAGAGCCTGGCGCATGCCGCCGGACAATACACCGACTTCCATCTTCAGTTTGTCTTCCAGGCCCATATCGAGTTCCTTGAGTTTCTCTTTAAAGAAGGCTCTGTCTTTTTCTTTGATGCGGGAGAGCCAGCTTCCGTTTTTGAAGGCCATGGCCAGGTTTTCTTCCACGCTCATATGCGGTGCTGTTCCGGCCATCGGGTCCTGAAAGAGGTAGCCGATCTCATGGGCTCGTCTGTCTTGCGAATTCAGGGTGATGTTTTTGCCGTTCATGACGATATTTCCTTCTTCACAGATCATCGCCCCGGACAGGCAGTTGAGCAGGGTGGACTTGCCCGAACCGTTTGCGCCGATGATGCAGATGAAATCGGAATCGTTGATCGTCAGATGAAGATGATCGATGGCGATCTTTTCATTGATGGTCCCTTTGTTGAAGACCTTTGTGAGATTCGAGATCTGTATCATAAGCTGCTCCTTCTGATTTCAGCCTTGCGCTTATAAAGCGGAAGCTTTGAGCGGATGTAAGGAATGGATATCGTTATGGCAACGATCAAAGCCGAGACAAACTTCAGCATGTAGGCCGGCATATTCATGCGAAGGGCAAGGGCATAGACGCTGCGGAAGATCAATGTTCCAAGTACGCAATACAGCAGTCTTTTGAGCGTTGAACTGTTTTTATAGAAGATCCTTGAGATCAGCAATGATGCCAAAGCGATCGTCACCATGCCGTTACCGATATCGATATTGACCGATTTCTGGGAAAGGCATAGAAGACAGCCCGACAGCGCTGTGAAGCTGTTGGAGATGCATAAGGCAATGATCGTCGTGATCTTCGGATCGATCGAGGAAGCCTGCACCATGATCGGATTATCACCGGTCGCCCTTATCGCAAGACCGATGCGGGTCTTTAAGAAATAATTCAGAAAGACTATGACAAGGGCGACGATCGCCGCTTCAATGATCAGAAAGCTGAAGCTTTGAAACAGCGTGTCCTTGCTTAAGTCCTTGAGGATCGAATAGATCGTCTTTGTCTTATTGAGATTCAGCAGTGAAGAATTGCCCATGACCGCAATATTGACGGAGTATAAGGCCGTATTGACGATGATGCCCGACAACAGGGAATTGACGCCAAAATAGGTCTGCAGCAGCGATACGACAAGACCTGACAGGATGCCGGACATCATTGCCGCAGGGATCGCCAGATAGGGGTGACCGCTCAAGGCGACGACTGCCGCGGTGGTGGCGCCAAGTGTGAAACAGCCATCCGTTGAAAGGTCACAGACATTGAGCGTGATGTAGCTCAAATACAGGCCTAATACGGTCAAAGAGCCGATGAGTGATAGTTCAAGTGTTGTATAGATGAGTGTCGACATAAACGTTTATTCAAATTCTTCGGCTGTCTGTATCGTTTCGATCTTCGTGCAGAATGCTTCAAACTGCGTTTTTAATGCATCGATATCCAGACCGAGCTTTTCAACGATATCGGTATTGATCGTCGCGGTGCCGTTGTCAAAGGTCTTGACACTCAGGGAAGAGATGTCTGCTTTATTGACCAGGACTTCATAGATCATATCGGCCGTTTCTTTTCCAAGGTTTGCGTAGTCGACGCCATAGCCTAAGAATGCGCCGTTGAGGGCAAAGGAATCGGCACCTGTGTAATGTAAGATCCCGGCATCGACGATTGCTTCATAAATGGAGAGCTCTGCTGTCATGACGGTGTTATCGGTTGGGGTGAAGATCGCTTCCACGCCTTCAGCGATCAAAGCGGAGGCTGCCAGCTTGATCTCATCGACGTTGGTCCCGGTCTTTTCAATGCATTCGATATTGTTCTGCGCAAAGAATGCCTTGGCTTCTTCGACTGGTTTGGTTGAGGCATCCTGGCCGGCATCGTATAAAAGACCGACCTTTTTGATCTCAGGATTTTGCTGCAGTATGAGCTGCAGTACGTTTTTTGTATTGAGGAAATCGGATGTGCCGGAAATGTTGTGACCCGGTTTATCAAGAGAATCGACAAGGCCGCAGGACAATGGATCCGATACGGCTGCGAAGATGACCGGGATCTGATTGTCTTCCGTCATTGCCTGCATATTCAAGGCGACAGGTGTGGCAACGCCAACCATCAGGTCGACTTCCTTGGCGATGAAATTGGAGATGATCTGGGCCATGACGTTGGCATCGGCATTGGCGTTGTCGTATAAGACTTCGATCGTTACATCACTTCCTTCAGTGAGTGTGTCGAGCTGTTTTGTGATATTGTTTACGATCTGGTTCAAAGAAGCATCATCGACATAGTTGCAGATGCCGATCGTATAGGCTTCAGTTTCAGCTGGGGCAGCTTCAGGTTCATTGACGCTTTTCTGACAAGCGCTCAGGCAAAGAGAAACAAGCAGGCAGAGTGTGATCGTGATGATTTTTTTCATGTGTTTTTTCCTTCCTTTCGTTCATCATTTTTCGTTTTGTTCAGAACGTAAGGCGCCATCGTCTGTTTTTCATCATTTCCCTCCCGGACAAAATAAAATCCTGTCCCAATATTGCTGGGACAGGATGTATTTTTCCTGCGGTGCCACCCGGCTTGCTGCAGTTTCCTGCAGCCTCTCATGCATACCATCATATGCGGACTTTTTTACGAAGGATCACTTCGGCGCCCATACTCCTTGCGTTTCTGTTTGCCCTTGGAAGTCCATTCGGATCTGTACTTTCTGTCACATTCCACCATTCTGTGACTCTCTGTAAGGAGCCGCAGATCTTACTTACTCTTCCTCGTCGGTTTATTCACTTATCTCAAAAAAATGAGAAAAAGTCAAGCATTTTGAATTGTGAAAGAATTGTGAATTATTTGAGTTGTAATCGTTTTCATTTGTTTTATAATAAACTTGTGGGCTTTGTGCCCTAGGAGGAAAAAAATGAAAAAGCTTTTAAGTGTTTTACTGGCTGTTCTCATGGTTTTCGCTCTTGTTGGTTGCTCAAACAACAACAGCAGCGAAGGCGGTGAAGCAGCTCCTGCATCAGATGCAGAAGATGTTGCTGTATTCTGGTACAACCACACAGATGCTTATCTTTCTAGCGTTCGTTCCGCTATGACTGATGCATTTGAGTCTGCCGGTGTTTCTTACTACCACTACGATGCAAATACGGATCAGGCTACTCAGACTGACCAGATCAGAACTGCTATCGCAAAGGGTGTCAAGGTCCTTGTTGTCAACCAGGTTGAAGCATCCAACGATGACGTTACAAAGACGATCTTGGACGCAGCTGCTGAAGCAAACCTTCCGGTCGTATTCTTCAACCGTTCCGTTTCTGAAAGTGTCGTTACTTCTTATGCAAACACTGCATATGTCGGAACTGACTACACTCAGGCAGGCCACATGGAAGGCCAGATGGTCGGTGACTACGTTTTAGCTAACTATGATACAGTTGACTTAAACGGTGACGGTGTCATCTCTTACGTTATGTTCAAGGGCCAGGAAGGCAACCTCGAAGCTGACGCCAGAACGCAATACGGTGTCGAAGACGCTGATGCGATCTTAACTGCTGCCGGCAAACCAGCTTTAGCTTTCTACGACGAGAACAACTCCGACAAGTATCTGTTAGACTTGAACGGTGCTTGGTCCGCTGCTGCTGCAAACGACTACATGGAGACGATCCTTTCTCAGTACAACGAAGCTAACGGCAACATGATCGAATTAGTCATCGCCAACAACGATGATATGGCTCAGGGTGCAGTCGCTTCCTTAAAGAACCACGGTTACAATGATCCTTCTCAGGGTCAGGTCGTCGTTCCTGTCTTCGGTGTCGATGCTATGGACTTCGCAGTCGCTCTGATCAATGAAGGTTCTATGACTGGTACAGTCAAACAGGATGCTGTCGGTATGGCTGACGCTGTCAAGACCATCGCTGTCAACTTCATGAACGGTGCAGGCGCATTCGACGGAATCAACTCTGCTTACGAATTAGAAGGTACTTGGAGAGTCAATATCCCTTATTCTGCTTATAACGGATAATAGTCGAGAATTACTGAAACGAAATATGCAGTCACGGCTATCGTGACTGCATATTTGTCTATGAACTCTAGTAGGGGGTTATCTATGAGTGAAAACAATGTTCTATTGAAAATGGAACACATAAGTAAGTCATTCCCGGGCGTCAAAGCGCTGGATGATGTTAATTTAAGCGTTAAGGCCGGAACAGTCCATGCCCTGATGGGTGAAAACGGTGCCGGCAAATCGACACTGATGAAGTGTCTGTTCGGCGTTTATCACAAAGATGAAGGCCAGATCTATTTGAATGGCGAAGAAGTTGACTTTAAAGATTCCAAGGAAGCTCTTGAACATGGTGTAGCTATGGTGCACCAGGAGCTCAACCAGGCTTTAAAGAGAAATGTTATGGACAACATGTGGCTGGGTCGCTTCCCGAAGATGGACAATCTTCCTTTCGTTTCGGAAAAGAAGATGTACGAGAAGACGATGGAAGTTTTCAAGGACTTAGGCATAGAAGTTGATCCGAAAAAAGTTATGTCAGAAATGCCTGTATCTCAGCGCCAGATGGTTGAGATAGCCAAGGCTGTATCATACAATGCGAAAGTTATCGTTTTTGATGAGCCGACTTCTTCTTTGACGGAAGTGGAAGTAGAGCACCTGTTCAAGATCATCAATGACTTAAGAAACAGGGGCTGCGGTATCATCTATATCTCTCACAAGATGGATGAGATCTTAAGGATCTCGGATGAGATCACGATCATGCGTGATGGCAAATACATCACGACAGCCGATGCAAAGAATATCACTATGAACGAGATCATCAAGCTCATGGTCGGCCGTGAGATCACCAATGTTTATCCGCCAAAGGACAATGTCGTCGGTGAGCCTTTGCTTGAAGTCAAAGGCTTAACGGCTGAATACTCCAAGCTGAGCGATGTCTCTTTCGTTGCCCACAAGGGCGAAGTGCTCGGTGTTGCCGGACTTGATGGTTCGGGCAGAACGGAGCTTCTCGAAAATATCTTTGGTATCGCGACAAGAAGATCCGGTGAGATCTATCTCAACGGCAAGCTGATCAAGAATTCCAATTCACGTGAATCGATCAAAAACGGTTTTGCGATGCTGACCGAAGAAAGAAGAGCGACAGGTATCTTTGGTGTCAGAGATATACAGGCGAACTCCACGATCTCTTCTTTGAAACGTTATCTCAACGGACCTTTCCTGGATGACAGGAAGATGGAAGAGGCAACACAATGGGGCATCGACAAGCTGCATACCAAGACCCCGAACCAGAAGACGCAGATCCGTGCTCTGTCGGGTGGTAACCAGCAGAAAGTCATCCTGACAAGATGGCTGCTTACAGAGCCGACCATCCTGCTGCTGGATGAGCCGACAAGAGGTATCGACGTTGGTGCGAAGTATGAGATCTATGAACTCATACTCGACCTTGCAAAACAAGGCAAATGCGTTATTGTCGTTTCATCTGAAATGCCGGAACTCTTAGGCATCTGTGACAGAATATTAGTCATGTCTGGCGGTAGACTTGCGGGTGAAGTCGACGCAAGGACGACCAACCAGGAAGAGATCATGACGCTTGCAGCAAAATACGTATAAATAAAGGGGACTTTCCATGAAAAAGAAATTCGATAAAAAACAAATTCTGGACCTGTTATTGAACAATGCGATGTACATCATCATCGCACTGTTAGTTATCTATGTTGCGATCAAGAGACCTAAATTCCTCGGTCTGGCTTCGATCGTCAACATCATTTCCCTGACTGCTTCCAAGCTGCCGATGGCGCTTGGAATCGCCGGATGTATCGTCCTTGCCGGTACCGATATTTCTGCTGGTAAGATCGTCGGTCTTTCCGCATGTATCACCGCATCCCTGCTGACGACCGTCTACAAGATCTTCCCGTCGATGACTGCACCGCTTCCGATCCCGGTCGTATTGCTGATCATTTTATGCGTCGGTGGTTTCATCGGCTTAGTCAACGGTTTCTGTGTTGCACAGTTTGACCTTCACCCATACATCGTTACATTATCCACACAGCTGATCGTTTACGGCCTGATTTTAATGTACATGATGCTCGGTACAAACAATGGTATGGCTCTTTCCGGTATGACGGATTCCTATAAGAAGCTTGTTACCGGTTCCTTATTCAAGATCGGTACGGTTTCGATCCCGATGTATGTACTTTACGCAGCCTGCTTCGTGGCGATCATGTGGGTCGTCTGGAACAAGACAACGTTCGGCAAGAACATGTTTGCTGTCGGTTCCAACAAAGTTGCTGCTGAAGTTTCCGGTGTCAATGTCAAGAAGACGATCATGATGGTCTTCACACTCGCCGGTATGATGTATGCGATCACCGGTTTCATCGATGCAGCCCGTGTCGGTTCTGCAAACGCAACGACAGGTCTCAACTATGAATCCGATGCCATCTCGGCCTGTGTCATCGGCGGCGTTTCCTTCGTCGGTGGTACTGGTAAGATCTCCGGTGTCATCATCGGTGTCCTGCTCTTACAGGTCATCTTTGCCGGTCTGAACTTCCTTTCCGTCAATGCCAACCTGATCTACATCGTCAAGGGTCTGATCATCCTGATCGCCTGCGCGATCGATATGCGTAAGTATCTGACGAAGAAGTAATGGCAGATATCGAAACGAAAAATACGACAGAAAACGAAAAAGGCGAAATGAAAGTTTCGCCTCTTAGTTTGCAGAATATCTACAAAAACATCCATATCTCCGTAAGGACCCTCGATTACATCATAGTCGGTCTGATCGCCTTGCTGTTTGTTGTCCTGCTGATCGGCTTCAACAACAGAGGCTTCGTCGTTGAATTTGACACGCAAGGCGGTACGACAGTCGAGTCACAAAAACTCATGTATGGCGACAAGGTCGAACTGGTCATACCTGAAAGGGAAGGCTACAAATTCGATGGCTATTCGCTGTATCAGAGCTGCGAAGACAGATACGATATGGACTCTGAGGTCACCGGTTCCTTCCGCTTGTATGCGTGCTGGATCACGGACTGATCTGATCTTACAAGGCTCTTGTTGAGCCTTTCTTTGAATACGAGGTATTTTAATGAAACGATTTATTCAGATATTGCTGGTATGCCTGCTTGTGACATGCATCAGCGCCTGCAGCAAAAAACAAGAAGCAAAAGAAGAAGTGAGAGAAGAAACGACAGAAACCGAAAACACTGCCGTTTCTGCAGAACCGATCAAAGTCCGTATGACGATCAGGGATTACGGAACGGTCGATCTGGAACTCTATCCCGATGTAGCGCCTCTTACTGTTGAAAACTTCGTGAAGCTTGTACAAGACGGCTTTTACGATGACAATCGCTTCCATCGGATCATTGATGGATTCATGATACAGGGCGGCATGGATAAAAGCAGATCTGTTCCGTCGATCAAAGGTGAATTTGCCTCCAATGGTTTTGAAAACAATCTGAAACATACGGAAGGCGTCATTTCGATGGCCAGAGCCCAGGACAAGGATTCCGCTTCCTCGCAATTTTTCATCATGGTCGGCAACGGCGACTGGCTCGATGGGGAATATGCGGCTTTCGGAAAGGTCATCGAAGGTCTTGATGTCGTCAAAAAGATCGCTGCGGATGCTAGACCGATAGACAATAACGGCAGCATCAAGGAAGAAGAACAGCCGGTCATCGAAAGCATCGTCATCTTATAAGAAGTACTCTGACAAAATAATGAGGGATACCAGTGCCTTAAACATCGGTATCCTTTTTCTTTTTCAAAATATGATCACAGTTATCATATTTGAGAAAAAAATACGCTATAATATAAACAGAGGTAGATATGTATCATATCAGCGATATAAAGAAGTTCCTGCGTTGTGAAAGGCTTTACTGCTACGGTAAAGACGAGAATAACGCTTTTAAACCGTATCTTCGCTCTGATGAAAATGTGATCGATCTGCTGAAAGTTTATTTAGGTATCGGCGAATGCTATGAAGGAGTGCGAAATGATCAAACGGACCGCTTCCTTTCTCAGATAAATGATCATGAATGGTTCATACATCCGCGCTTTATGGATGGACAGATGCGTGCGAATGTTCCTTTCATGCACAAAAAAGGCGATTCCTTCGATCTGTATTTCATCTACTACGGAACGCAGGTCCGCGAACTTGACACATTAACTTACCGCATCTGTCTCAAGATGCTCAAAAAGCTCGGTTTGAAGATCGATGAGATCTACCTGATCCGCCTCAATGGCGATTACGTCAATCAAGGAAAACTTGAACCGGAAAAGCTCTTCCTATGTGAAAACATGTATGGAAGAAGAAGGATCAAGGATATCGTCGAAGAAGTCGATGTCGATTATGAAGCCTACATCGAAAAGATGAACAGCTTCGATCCGGAAGCTAATCCGCCGAAAAAGACTAGGTATTGCAAGCTCAACGGCATCTGCCAGTACTATAAGCAATGCTTTCCAAACGAAGAGGAAGAGGCCGATGATTCGATACTGACATTAGTCTCTTCGCAATACAAAAACCGGATGTATGAAAGCGGCGTACGTCATTTAAAGGATGTCGATCCTTCGCTTCTTGAAGGAAACCGGGTCCAGTACGCCCAGGTCATGGCATCGCGAAATGGCGGCGTCTTCATCGACCGCTATCCGTTGGCTGCCTGGCTTGACAAGATCTCAAAAAGACCGATCTCATTCATCGATTTTGAATGGGACCGTTATCTGATCCCGACTTATGAAAAGATGCGGCCGATGGATGTGGTGTGCTTCGAATTTGCCTTGTATTACATCGATGAAAACGGGCATATGGAGCACAGGACCTTCGTCGGGACAGGCGATTGCCGAAGGGAATTCGTGGAAGCTTTGATCGAATACCTTCCAAAAGAAGGACCGATCCTTGCCTACAATGCCATTGGTGCCGAATGCCTGCGCTTGCAGGAACTTGCACAGATCTTTCCGGAATATGGGGAAGAATTACAGAAGATCATCGCCCGTTTCTATGACCTGGCGATCCCATTTACAGAAGGTCTGGTCTATGATGTGCGCATGAAAGGAAACTATTCCTTAAAACAGCTGGTCGATATCTGTTCCGATTATTCCTATAAGGATCTTGATATCTATGACGGCATGGAGGCTGTCTTCAGCTGGCGGGATATCGAAAAGACCGATCCTGATCAGGGAAACAAGATCGTAGAGAATCTCAAGGAATACTGTTCTTTGGATGCCTATGGCCTCTTCCTTGTCTACAAATGGTTAATCAAACTCATGCTTGAGTCTTAATAAATAAAGGAGGAAGACTTATGAAATTCGCTATTTATGGTGAAAATGTAACTGTCAACGACACGATGAGAGAAAAGATCGAAGAGAGACTTTCCGAGCTGAACAAATACGTTGTCATTGACGAGGCACAGAGTGCCCGAGTAACCGTAAAGATCCACGGAGATGCGCTGAAAGTAGAAGTGAATGTCCCGACCAAGATCGGTCTGATGCGATCTGAGGTCGTGCATCATGACTTCTCGACAGCCGTAGATCTGGCGATCGATAAGCTTGAAGATCAGATCAGAAAACAGAAGGGAAGACTTTCGAGAAGACATAAGGAATCTCTTGCTGAAAACTTCTATGAAGAAACAAACGACGAAAACGATACGCCGGTCAGGACAAAGACGATCTATGCGGATGAAATGATCCTGGATGAAGCGATCATGCGTATGGAAATGCTGTCACACTCGTTCTTCATCTACAAAGACATGGATTCGGACAAACTGGCTGTTGTATACAAGAGAAATGAAGGAGGCTATGGCTTGATCGAGATCAGTGAATAAGATCTCGTCAACATATAACGATTCGATCAAGGGTGCTGAAGGCACCTTTGATCTTGAAAGGAGGGAGCTATGAAAGTATTCGGAAACGACGAAAAAAGAAAGAAAATTGAATCGTTATCAAAGGAGTATCAGAACTATCAGCTGCTGTTGAGAGAGACCCACGAGAACCTGGCGGAATATGACGAACAGAAGATCAGATATGGCAAAAGACTGATCGCCCATGTGGACAACGTGATCGAGACGCTCAACGAAGATGATAAGTTCATCATCAAGAAGGAAGTTACTGAGGGGCAGACGGGAGAATGGTATCTGGGATATTATTCATCGTCTTCCTACTACAGGCACAGAATTAAAGCATATGGTAACTTTCTGGATTGTCTGTAACCGTTTACGGAGTATAATTAACTTAGAAAAAAAGAGAGGGTAATTAATTATGGAATTAAAAGGAATAGCTACTTCAAGTGGTATTGCCATAGGAAAGGTCTATAAGCTTGAGCAGCCAAACATCGTTATCAGCGAGGAGAAAAAAGATACCGAATCTGAACTGAAAGTCTTTGAAGATGCAATGAAAAAGACGATCAGTGATATCGAACAGATCAAGGAAAGAGCTTCTGCAACTCTGGCTCCGGAAGAACTGGCGATCTTTGATGCACACCTGATGATGGTACAGGATCCGGAATACAAGGATCAGATCGTCAACATGATCAAGGACGGTTCCAATGCAGACCAGGCAACCAAGACGGTTTCCGATATGATGGTCGGTATGTTCGAATCGATGGACGATGCATACTTCAAGGAAAGAGCAGCAGACATCAAGGACGTATCATTCAGACTCTTATGCAATATCCTGGGTTTGACTATTCCTGATCTGACAGCGATCGATGAAGAAGTCGTCATCGTTGCTGAAGAAATGACTCCATCTGACACAGCACAGCTGAATAAGAAATATTCCTTAGGTTTCGTCACAGAGATCGGCGGCAAGACTTCTCACGCTGCCATCATGGCAGTCGCATTAGGTCTGCCGGCAGTCGTTGGCTGTACAGGTATCATGTCATCCTGCAAACACGGTGACAGGATCATCCTCGACGCCAAGGAAGGTGATGTCATCATCAACCCGACTGAGGAACAGTTAAAGGAATACGAAGAGAAGCGCGTTAAATTCCTGGAAGAGAAAGCAGCTTTACAGGTGCTGCTCAACCAGCCTTCCATCACTGTCGATGGTCATCAGGTCGAACTGGTTGCCAACATCGGTTCACCAAAAGACATGGACAATGTTATCGCCAATGGCGCAGAGGGTGTAGGTCTTTACCGTACAGAGTTCCTGTATATGGAATCCACGGAAGACTTCCCAAGTGAAGAAGACCAGTTCAAAGCTTACAAGGTCGTCCTTGAAAGAGCAGAAGGCAAGAGAGTCGTCGTCAGAACGCTCGATATCGGCGGAGACAAGAAGCTTCCTTACTTCGAATTCGAACCGGAAATGAACCCGTTCTTAGGCTACCGTGCGATCAGATTATGCCTTGACAGAAAAGACATCTTCAAGACACAGGTCAGAGCACTCTTAAGAGCTTCTGTATACGGCAAGCTGGCAATCATGTTCCCGATGATCGCTACAGTCGATGAATTCAGAAATGCAAAACAGTTCGTTCTTGATACCAAGGAAGAACTGAAGAATGAAGGCGTGGAAGTATCCGACAGCATCGAGATCGGTATGATGGTCGAGATCCCGGCTTCCGCAGTCCTGGCAGATGAATTTGCCAAGTACGCAGACTTCTTCTCGATCGGTACCAACGACCTGATCCAGTACTCAATGGCTGCAGACAGAATGTCTGAAAAGGTCGCTTACCTCTACCAGCCGCTCAACCCGGCGATCTTACGCTTAGTCAAGATGACGATCGATGGCGCACACTCACAGGGCAGATGGTGCGGTATGTGCGGCGAAATGGGCGGTGACCCGATGGCTGCACCGGTACTTCTCGGTTTAGGACTTGATGAATTCTCAATGTCCGCTTCCAAGATCCTTCCGACAAGAAAGATCATCACTTCCTTAAACAAGAAGGAAATGGAAGACCTTGCTGCTAAGGCAGTCAAATGCCATACAGAGTCTGAAGTTACCGCACTCGTAAAAGAAGTACTGAACAAGTAAAAAAAACTTAAAATATGGGGGGCTGTCTGATTTGAGACAGCCTTTTTTATGGCAAAATGCACTGTTTAGTATTAAAATAAAGAAGTAAAATTTATAAATGAGGTGAATTTATGGGAAGAGCGCATGAAGTAAGAGCTGCGGCAATGGCTAAGACCGCCGCAATGAAATCAAAAGTTTATTCTAGATACGGCAAGGAAATCTACATTGCCGCAAAATCCGGCGTTCCTGATCCGGACATGAACCTCGCATTAAGATCCAAGATCAAGGAAGCCAAGGCCAATCAGGTCCCGGCTGACGTCATCAAAAGAGCGATCGAAAAGGCCAAAGGCGGCTCCACTGAGTCTTATGATTCACTCAGATACGAAGGTTTCGGTCCGGGCAGTGCAACGATCATCATCGACTGCCTTACCGACAACTCCAACAGAACAGTTGCAGCCATGAACCAGTGTTTCAACAAGTCTCACTGCAAGATGGGCGTCAAAGGTTCCGTTTCCTTCAACTACGATAACCTGGGTGTTCTCAGCTTCAAATATGAAGATGAAGATACGATGCTGGATACACTGATCAATGCAGATGTCGATGTCAACGATATCGAAGTCGAAGATGGTGAAATGACTGTTTACGTCGTACCATCCGATCTGCATAAGGCTCAGGAAGCGATCGATGCCTTGATCCCGGATTGCGAGTATTCCGTCTGTGCGATCAAGATGCTGCCGCAGGAATATGTCACTTTGACAGATGAACATGACAAGGAAATGTGGCAGAGACTTCTCGATAATCTCGACCAGGTCGAAGATGTTCAGGAAGTTTATCACAACGTCGAGATGTAATTGAATCTTACAAAGCAAGAAGAAAAGGCGAGTGATCGCCTTTTTTCATGTTTTAAATGATCTGTTTTCCGTCCTTGAAGATGACCGGTCCCTGCAGTTGCCGTTTAATGTATGCATCCGGGTCCTTCAGCATCGAGGCATATAAGAGATCGCTTTTGTATTCGATCTGTTTGAATGGTTCGGGAATGTTTTTGAACAATGTCACGATATTGACATCTTCCTTGATCTCGCTTAAGAGCTTTCGTCCTTTTTCATTGAATCCCAGGACGCGGATATGATCTGTTTGCGGCAAGCCTTCCACTTCCTTTTTTGTGATGTGTGCAGCCAGATGGATCAGGATCCTTTGTATGCGGCTGCGGGTGTAGCGCCTTGAGATGCAGGCATTCATGAAATCGTCGTAATCGCTGTATTTTACGGCATTGGCTTTCATCAGGTTTTCGATGCCTTCTGACATCAGGAATATATTTGAAAGCTCTTCACTGCTCAAAGTAAACAGCAGCTTTCGAATATAAGGATAGAGATCTTTGTTGAACAGCGGTTCTTTGAATATGACCGGTGTTGCATTGCTGACATCCTTGTTTTCAAAGACGGCCTTTCGTATGGCGGTGGCGGAAGAGATGACTTCAAGATCTTGCGAATGATAATCGTTGGTCCTTTGTATGCACAACGGGGTGATCGAAGTTCCTTTCAAGGCCTTGAGGTAGGTCACTGCCAGCATGTCGTTAGGGTACAGATAGGAACTTAATAAGCCATAGGATTTCGGATAGGAATTTCCATCGTGCATGAGCTGCTTGAGCCTGGTCACATCGACCTCAAGATCGGCATATTTTTTCAATTCCTCAAGATTGCCGCTTTCCGAACCGAAGACAAGATGATCGATGCCGATCATATTCAAAAGATGTACAGCCTCTTTTCCAAAGACATAGGCATTCTGCACCGTATATATGAATGGAAGTTCAATGACTAGGTCAACGCCATGAGATAAGGCTACTTTTGTCTTTTTGTACTTGTCGATAATCGAGATGTCTCCGCGCTGGTTGAAATTGCCCGACATGCAGGCAACAAGCACATCCGGATCTGTCAAAGACCTGGCTTGTTGAATGTGGTAGGCATGGCCATTGTGGAATGGATTGTATTCTGCGATAATCCCTGTTCTTTTCACATGATTATTATATAATAGGACTGTGAAAATCTATCTCAAAGATCTGATCAACATCGTGAATGAAAAAGTATATCCTGTTTCGATCGAAAACTACGAGGTCAAGGATAATGTTTTCATCAGGCGGCTGTGTGATACGAAAGGTGACCTGACCTTTTATTATGATGCAGCAGACGAATTAAGAGTGAACTATCATCTCAAAGGACAGATGGTCTGCCCGTGTGCGATCTCTCTGGAGGATGTCTATGTGCCTTTTGAGATCGATGAAGACGACATCGTTGTAAGCGATCCGCAGAAGGAAGGCTTCCTTCTGGACAGCAACCGGGAAGTGGATGATCTGGTTTTGAGCCTCGTTCTTCCGGAAGTTCCGATAAAAGTTGTAAAAAAAGAAAAAATAGAGTATTCTAGAGGGGATGGTTGGGCTTTTGTATCCGAAAAAGACTACGAATCATCCAAAAAAGATGAGATAGATCCGCGTTTACAGAAGCTGAAAGAATACAGATTCGAGGAGGAAGATTAGAAATGGCAGTTCAACAGAGAAGAAACTCAAAGACACGTAAGGCAAAGAGAAGAACACATTATAAATTAATGCCGCCAACGATGGTCAAGTGCCCGTCCTGCGGTGAATACAAACTGGCTCATCGTGTTTGCCCTAACTGCGGTGCTAAGTAGTTGATTAAAGAAGAAGCGATTCTTCTTTTTTTTTTATCATTTTTTTCATTTCAAAGTGCAGGAAATTTCCTGCACTTTTTCTTTACTTTTGACCCATAAAATGAAATAATAGTGGTAGAAAGTGGCTCATAGTGGGTAAAAGTGGGAAATGTTCATAGGTGAATACCAGCACAATCTGGATGCGAAAGGAAGGATCGTCATTCCCGGCAAGTTCAGAGATGAACTTCATACGACTTTTATCTTGGCCAGAGGCCTTGATGGCTGTCTGACCATTTACTCTCTTCAGCAGTGGGAAAAGCTGTTTGAAGAGGTCAATAAGCTGCCGACGACAAAGAAAGCTGCCAGACAGTACATCAGAATGCTGACAAGTACGGCAAGTGAATGTACGTTGGACAACCAGGGCAGGATACAAATCCCATCCTTCCTGGCAAAACCGGTCAATATCACCAAGGAGTGCGTCGTGATCGGTGCCAATGACCATATCGAGTTATGGGACAAGGCAACCTGGGACAGCTATTACGAGGAAGCTTCCGAGAACTTTGAGGAAGTGGCTGAAAACCTCTCAGATCTCCTGAACAATGAGTGAACACATTTCGGTCATGCCTGAAAGGGCGATGGAACTGCTTGATGTCAAAGAAGACGGGATCTATGTTGACGGTACGCTGGGCAGAGGGGGCCACAGCAGACGAATTCTTGAAAAACTGACAACGGGAAGACTGTATTGCTTCGATTTGGATGAAGAAGCGATCGAAAGATCGAAGGAACTTCTTAAAGGCTACGACAACGTGACTTTCATTCATGACAACTTCATGAATATGGGCAGGTATGTCGATCATGCCGACGGGATCCTTCTGGATCTGGGTGTATCTTCGCCGCAGTTTGATGAAGCGGAGAGGGGATTTTCCTACCGCTACGACGGGCCGCTGGATATGCGCATGAACAAGGAAGACAAGCTCAGCGCATACGATGTGGTCAACAGCTATTCCAAAGAGGAATTGAAGAGGGTCTTGTGGCAATATGGCGAAGAAAGAAACGCAAACCGCATTGCTGAAAAGATCATCGAAAACAGACCGATCGATTCGACCCTTGAACTGGTCGAAGTGATCAAAAGTGCATTGCCGGCCAAAGTCCTTTCCAAGAAAGGTCATCCGGCAAAGCAGAGCTTCCAGGCGATCCGGATCGAAGTCAATCATGAGCTCGACTCGCTGAAGGCGTTCCTTGACAGCTTTGATCCGATCTTAAAAAAAGACGGAAGGCTCATCATCATCACATTCCATTCTCTGGAAGATAAACTGGTCAAACACTGTTTCAAGGCTTTGAGCACAGTGGAAGATGACAAACGCATTGCTTTAAGACCGGAACAAGTCAAAAAAGCAGATTATGTATTGCTGAACCACGGCGATAAGGCATCTGAAGAAGAGATCGAAATTAACCGCCGTGCCAAAAGCGCGATTATTAGAGGGATAAAGAAGGTATATGGCTAAGATTGTTAAGAAAAAAAGAAGAAGATTAAGTCTCAATGGTATTGCGATCATTCTTTTTTCGTTCTCTTTGATCGCATGGCTGGCAAGCAGTCTGCTTGTTAATACGATGAATACGAAACTGACGATGAAGATCCAGTCAATGAATGAGGAACTGAGCCTGTTAAAAAGCCAGAACCAGTCTTTGACCTATGAGATCTCCAATCTTGAAAATAAGGACCGGGTCTATGCGGCAGCCGTTGCAGCAAATCTTGATCAGGTCTCGGATAATATCATTTCCGTAGCAGGAGACTAGAACATGAAACGAAGTAATTTTAAACTTCGTTTTCTATATCTTTTAATGTTGGGGGTCGTTATAGCGGTGACCGTCAACGTTTTTTTGGTTACGATAGGCAAAGTCCACATCCGTTCCGGTACGTCTTTAAATGACTACGTACAATCCGTTTCCAATGTGGAGGAGAGGATCTTTGCTTCAAGAGGAAACATTTACGACAACAGCGGGACGATCGTGGCGCAGGACGTCAAGACCTTCGACATCATCTGTTATCTCGATCCCGACAGGCTTTCAAGTTCCGATGAAGTCGCTTATGTCGATGATCCCTCATTTACCGCACAGGCACTTGCGCCGATCCTTGGCATGGATGCGAATGAGATCTACGAGATCATCGTCTCCAACAAGGGTCTTTATCAGATCGAGCTCGGGGCTCTTGGCAGAAACCTGAGCGAAGAACAAAAGAATCAGATCGAAGCTATACCAGGATTGCATGGCATCGATTTCAGGAATTCCTATAAACGCTATTACCCATTCGGAGAGACCTTCTCTCCGCAGCTTGTCGGATTTGCCCAATCTGACAATACAGGAAAACTGATCGGCAAGCTTGGCATTGAATCCTATCTCAACGATGAACTTTCCGGTACGGATGGCTATCACTCCTACCAGAGAGACAAACATGGCTACATCCTTCCCGGCATGTACGAAGAGACGGTCAATGCGATCAACGGCTACGATGTCTATCTGACCCTGGATCTGTTCATTCAGGAAGCTTTGAACACGGCGTTGAATACGACCATGGAAGCTAAGAATGCCTCCAGAGCCTGGGCTGCTGTCGTCGAGATCAAGACAGGAAAGATCTTAGCCTGGGGGCAGACGCCTTCCTATGATCCGAATGCATTATCACCGGATGATGTGCAGGTCAATTACGGATCCCAGCTGGCATATGAGCCGGGATCCGTTATGAAATCCGTCATCTATTCGGCAGCAATGGATCTCGGTGTTTATGACGGCGATCGCGGATTTGATTCTTCACCTTACTGTTACACAGCCACCAGCGGAAGGACATACGCTGGCGATCAGTTAGGCTGTATCTATAACGTATCAAGACTTGACTGGGGCACCATTCCTCTGGATTATGGCCTCATTTATTCAAGCAACGTTGCCACAGCGACGCTTTTATCCGAATATGTCGGTGTCGATAATTACAAGGATTACATCGATAAATATCACTTGTATCAGAATGTCAATTCCGACGGTATCGATGAGGTACCGGGTTATACCAACTATGGCCTTTCGCCGGTCGATAATATCACGGCAACTTATGGCCAGGGTTCTTCGACTACGATGCTGCAGCTTTTACAGGCCTATACGGCGATCTTTGGCAACGGCGAAATGCTCAAGCCTTATCTGATCGAAAAGATTGTTGACCCGAACAGCAACACCGTCGTCTATCAGGGTTCACGCAAGGTCGTCTCCAATCCGATCTCTGCCTCGACCGCAAAGCGCATGCAGGATCTTTTGCGAAGGGTCGTTGCCGAACCGGATGGTACCTGCCGTCACTATGCGGCAAAGACCGTTGAAGTCATGGGCAAGACCGGTACGTCCGAGATCCCGCTCGATGGCGGCTACGCGGAAGATCAGAACATCATTTCCTGTATGCTGGGCTTTCCATACGATGATCCGGAATATATGGTCTACTTTGCCTATGTTTCGCCGGAGACTGTCTACTATAACTATGAGATCAAGCCGATCCCGGATCTGATCGATCGTATCGCTTTATTAGAGAATCTCATTTTCAATGAAGATGAAGAGGGTAATGCCGTCAAATACAGGGAAAAGTATGAGATGCCTTCCTTAAAATCCAAATCCATCAATGAAGCAAGGACCATACTTGAGCAGTGCGATGCCGACATCATAACGATCGGTGATGGCTCCTATGTGATCGATCAATTGCCTAAGGCAAAGGATGATTTCTATTCCTATCAGAAGGCCTTCCTTTTAAGTGACGGCAATACGATCAGCGTTCCGGATTTCACAGGCTGGACGAGAAAAGATGTCATCGATTACTGGACTTTGTCGCGCATTCCGTTCCGTATGGAAGGCTATGGCGTCGTCTATAAGCAGTCCATTCAGCCGGGCAGCATCGTCGATTCTTCCAAAGAGATCGTTTTGTATCTGCAGGAGATCAACCACACCGAAGAACAGAAGCAGAATCAGCTGACTGAACAAAGCGAAGAAACTGCTACCGAATCAGAGTCTACAGATTCCTGATCAATCTGAAAGGAATGGTGTATAATAGTCGGGTATGAATACGCTGTTATTATCTTTTGCAGGCCTGGTCTTAAGCATTATCGTCATGTTTCTTGCGATGCCAAGATTCATCCGTTTCTTAAAAAACAGAGACATCAACCAGGTCACTTCTGAATATGCCTTGGAAGAATTCAAGAATAAAGGAAAAACACCGATCATGGGCGGACTTCTTTTTGTGGTCATCCCGATCATCGTATTTATCCTGATCGATTTCAAAGGGCTGATCGACAGAAGGGTACAATTCGTCCTTTTGTCCTATATCTTATACTGCTCCGTTGGTTTCATCGATGATGCATTGGTCATCCGTTCCCATTCCAATGAGGGACTTTCACCAAAGACCAGGCTGATCATGGAATTTGCATATACACTTGGTCTCTTCCTTTTATACAGGGACATCATTCCGATGCAGGTCACGATCCCGTTCGTTCATGCAACTGTTTCGATCCACTGGCTGGTCTTTGCGGTCTTTATGATCCTTCTGTATATGGCAGAAGCCAATGCGGTCAATTTTACGGATGGCATGGATGGACTATGCGCTGGCGTTTCTTTCTTTGCCTTGCTGCCGTTTGTCTATCTTAGTTATCGGTATTCCTATTTAAATATCACGATCTTCCTGATGTGCATTTTAGGCGGTCTTATCGGCTATCTGCACTTCAATTTCCATCCAGCCAAGATCTTCATGGGTGACAGCGGTTCGCTGGCTCTGGGGGCTTTATTTGCATCTCTGGGCATCGTTATGGACCAGAATATCGCTTTGTTTTTCATCGGCGGCGTCTTCGTCATCGAGATGTTCTGCGTCGTACTGCAGCAGATCTCGGTCCGCGTATTCCATAAGAGAGTCTTTACCTATACGCCGATCCACTATGCCTTTGTCATCAAAGGTTTCAAAGAGACTAAGATCGTCTTGTCTTTCTATGCACTTCAGATCGTTTTATCGCTGATCGGACTCTTTATCGCCTTAAATACCTTATGAGATACGTATTTCATAGGGAAGATCTTCCTTTAAAGGAAAAAGTATGTCTGCTTAACGATGTCGATCCTTCGATGCTGGATGTATCGGATTTTAAAGTGGATGAAGACATCGATGTTCTCAATGCATTCAAAGAATATCTTTTATCATTGGCTGATAAAAGATTTTTTATTGTCGGGGATTATGATTGCGATGGCATATGCGCAACAGCGATCATGAAGAAGCTCTTTGACGATCTGGGTATTGCCTGCAATTACTACATCCCGTCCCGCAGCAAGGAAGGCTATGGCTTAAATAAAAAGATCGTCGAGACCGCATTCAAGAATCATTTTGATGTGCTTCTTTGTGTGGACAACGGCATCATCGCAAACGAGGCTCTGGCTTATGCAAAGGAAAATGGTCTGATCACGCTGGTCATCGACCACCACGAATATGAAAGTGCACCTGAGGCAGATGCCTATCTTCATCCGGATCTCTTCCCTGAAAAGTATGCGGATATGTGTGCATCGGGCCTTTCCTGTCTTTTATCTCAATCCATACGCAAAGATGAACTGACGATGGTCTATGGCGGCCTGGCAACACTTGCGGATATGGTAAAAGTCTTTGGTTATAACCGCTATCTGCTCGTACAGATGAAAAAGTTTTTGAATGAAAGCTTTATCGCGCCGATCGTTTATCTGACCAAAAGCAAGCAGATCGATTACGAGATGCTTTCCTTTGACGTCATCCCGAAGATCAATGCAGTCTCAAGGATGGATGACATGTTAAATGTCAATTACGTTGTCCGCTATCTGCTTTCCGATAAGCAGGAATGCGTGAAATATCTTTCCAAGATCGAAGAGATCAATACCTTAAGAAAACAGCTGACCAAGGAAATGGCGGGCCTGGCGCAGCGGATCGCCGATACAGATAAGCAGATCGTTGTAGTCTGTTCTGATGCCTTCAAGGAAGGCCTTTGCGGTCTGATCGCCAACCGTCTGATGAACGAGTATGGAAAACCGGTGATCGTCCTTTCGAAGTCGGAAGGCTTATGCAAGGGCTCGGGAAGGGCACCGAAAGGCTTTGATCTGCATGAATGTCTGATGGGGATCTCGAATCTCTTTTCCGCCTTTGGCGGCCATGCCCAGGCGGTCGGTCTCAGTATTGAAGAAGACAAGCTTCCTGAATTCCAGAACTACCTGAATGAACAGCGATTCATTTTTGAAGAACCTCTCAAAGATGTACTGAGTTTAAAGATCGATGAGATCGATATGGGCGTTCTTGATGAGCTTGATGAGCTCAAACCGTTTGGCCAGGGCTTTGAAGAACCTGTCATCGCCATAGAAGAGTGCCATTACAAAAAGAAGTATCTGATCGCCAATGCCTATCCGAAATTTGTTTTAAGTGAAGTCCTCGAAGCGATCAGCTTCAACCCGAAGGATGACAGGAAGGAATTCACGACGGCAATCGGTCATCTCAAGAAGGATACCTACCATAACGGCAGACTTTCCTTCGTAATTGAAGATTTAGTTTCGTTTTAATATAATTTATGTGTGTTGAAGGAGAAGGGTATTATGAATTTAAAAGATTATGTAGCTTCCATTCCTGATTTTCCGCAAGAGGGTGTTTTATTCCGCGATATCACGCCTTTGATGGCTGATGGCGAAGCATTCCACGAAGCCTGTGAACAGCTGATCGCTTACGCAAAGAAAGTCGGTGCGCAAGTTGTTGCCGGACCGGAGTCAAGAGGCTTCATTTTCGGCTGCCCGGTTGCGCATGAACTCAAGATCGGTTTTGTTCCGGTCAGAAAGCCAGGCAAGCTTCCTAGGAAGACGATCTCCTATAAATACGACCTGGAATACGGATCAAATGAATTACACATCCATGCGGATGCGATCAAGGCTGGTCAGAAAGTGCTGATCATCGATGATCTGCTGGCAACCGGCGGTACCGTTGAAGCGACAGCCAAGATGATCGAACAGCTTGGCGGTGAAGTTGTCGGCTGTGCTTTCCTGATCGAACTCGAAGGACTCGGAGGCAGAGAAAAACTTCGCAATTACGACGTCTGCGCTCTGATGAAGTATTAAATATCGAAGCTCTGCTTCGGTTTTTAGATTCGGACCGGTAAAACCATGAAAGACCTGATCAGTACAAAAAAAGAGCTTTATGATCAGCTGAATACTTACATCAGTAATCCTGAATCATTGGCTATGATCGACAAGGCGTATGACTATGCCTTTGACAAACACAAGGAACAGAAACGCTCATCCGGTGAGCCGTATTTTGTTCATTGTCTGAATGTCGCATACGAACTTGCCAAGCTCAGGACCGATCCGCATACCATCTGTGCAGGACTTCTTCACGATGTGATCGAAGACTGCAATGTCACCAAAGAAGATTTCATCAAGGAATTCGGTGAAGAGATCTACGAGATCGTTGAAGCGGTCACCAAGATCTCCAATCTGAAATTCACGGATGAGAAAGAATACCAGGCAGTCAACCATCGAAAGATACTGATCGCCATGGCGAAGGATGTGCGTGTCATACTGGTCAAACTCGTTGACCGTCTTCACAACATGCGCACATTACAGTATCTGCCGCCGGAGAAGCAGAAGCGTATCGCAAGGGAGACACTTGATGTCTATGCCCCGATCGCACACCGTTTAGGTATCGCCGAGATCAAGAATGAACTCGAAGATCTTTCGTTCTACTACCTGGACAATGAAAAATACCACGAGATCGCAAAGCTTGTCGAATCCAAGAAATCGGAACGAGACAAGGCGATCGATCTGATGATCGAAGATATCTCGATCGTTTTGAAGATGCACAACATCCCGTTCCGTATCTTCGGACGTTCCAAGCACTTGTATTCGATCAATAAGAAGATGGTCACCAAAAACAAGCGTTTTGATGAGATCCTCGACCTTCTGGCGATCCGCATCGTTACGCAGACCGAGACCAACTGTTATGAGATCCTAGGCTACATCCACGCCGTATACAGACCGATCCCGGGCAGGCTGAAAGATTATATCGCCATGCCAAAGATGAACCTGTATCAGTCCCTGCATACGACGATCGTCGGACCGGATGGAAGGATCTATGAAGTACAGATCCGTACCGAAGAGATGGATGAGATCGCTGAACGAGGTGTCGCTGCCCACTGGTCCTACAAGGAAGGCAAGACCCGCTCGCAGAAGAAGCTCATCGAAGAGCTCAACTGGCTCAAAGCCTTTGAAGAGAATACGGATGCCGATGCCAAGGATTACATGAATGACATCACGCACGATATCTTCAATGCCAATATCTACTGCATGACTCCAAGAGGCCGCATCATCGACCTGGCGGCTGGGGCGACTCCGATCGATTTTGCCTACCGTATCCATACGGAAGTCGGAAACCAGACCGTTGGCGCACTGGTCAATGGCGTTCTGGTTCCTTTGAATACGCCTTTGAAGACCGGCGATGTCGTGGAACTGCGCACCAATAAGAATTCGACGCCGTCGGAAGACTGGCTCAAGATCGTCAAGACCAACCACGCCCGCAACAAGATCAAGGCCTACTTCCTGAAGAAGGAAATGGAAGACAAAGAAGAATTCATCCGCCTGGGCGAAACGATGCTGAAGGATGAACTGAAGAAACATGATCTTGATGTCGAAGAGTTCTTCGATACCAAGAAGCTCGATAAAGTCGCGACATCCTTCCAGCAGTCTTCGGCAAGTGATCTTTTATATGCGATCGGCTGCAAGTCGATGACGCCGATGGCGGTCATCGAAAAGCTGACCAAGCTCGGAAAGAAGGAAGTCGATCTTTCCTATCTTGAAAAGATCACCAAGAAAAATGCCGAGCGGAATCACATCGTTTCCAAGACCGGCATCGTGGTAAAGGGTGTGAGCTCGATGAAGATCAACATTTCGCCTTGCTGCTCACCGGTCTATGGTGACAGGATCGTCGGTTTCGTCTCCAAGGGACAGGGCATCAAGGTCCACAGAGCTGATTGTCCGAATATGGTCAATGAGAAAAGGCTCATCGATGTGGAATGGGATCCGATCAAGCCGGATGTCAAATACGAGGCTTCCGTAAAGATCTTCTCCAAAGACCGTTCCTATCTTTTGACGGACTTAGTCACTGTCGTTGCCCAGTACAAGGCCAATCTGACGGCCGTCAACTCACAGGCAAATGCCGAAGATCTCTCTGCGACGACCTCGTTGTCCTTCATGGTCAATGACCTCGAACATTTAGAGAACATCATGGCCAATTTAAGGAAAGTCGACAGCGTTATTTCGGTTGAAAGAGCCATTAAATAATGCTAGAATTTTCATATCGATAAGGAAAATTATTCTGATAGCCGCTTTACAGCGAGAAGCAGATGGTGCAAGGCTTCATCCGGGTATCTGAGGGACAATTCCTTGATGCCTGCCAAAACAGGCCGCAGACGCTGCGTTAAAGCTTTAAAGGGCATATCTTTGATATGAACTAAGGTGGCACCGCGTTAATACGTCCTTAGACAGGACGTTTTTATTTTAAAAGGAGGTACGACATGCCATATCAGACAGTAAAAGGGACCTATGATCTGCTTCCGGATCAGATGATCCGTTTCAACATGCTGTCAGATCTGTTCCGACAGTTTCTGAACCTCTACGGTTACAGCGAGATCAAGACGCCGGTATTTGAATACACGGGTGTCTTTCAGAAAGAGAATGATACATCGGATATGGTCACCAAGGAGATGTATACGTTCTCGCCAAACGGGAAAGATTCTCTGACCCTCCGTCCGGAAGGAACGGCCGGTGTCATCCGAAGCTTCGTGGAAAACAAGATGTATGCCGCAAGTGAGCTTCCGGTGAAACTTGGCTACATCGAAGAGATGTTCCGTCACGAACGTCCGCAGAAGGGAAGACAAAGACAGTTCACCCAGATGGGCGTCGAATGTCTTGGCGACAAAGATCCTCTGATCGATGCGGAAGTCATCGCTTTGGGTTACTTCTTCATCAAGACGCTCGGTCTTGAATCGGTCAAGGTATGTATCAATACGCTTGGTGACAGTGAATCAAGAATTGGCTACAAGAAGGATCTGATCGAATACTTTGCGCCATACAAGGATGAACTTTGCTTCGATTGCCAGAACCGTCTTGAAAAGAATCCGTTAAGGATACTTGACTGCAAGATCGACAGGGACAAGGACATCGTCAAAAACGCACCTAAGATGCGCTTGAGCGAAGCTTCCGCAAAATACTTTGAGGATGTAAAGCACTACCTTGATGTACTGCAGGTTCCTTACGAGATCGATGATCGTCTGGTCAGAGGACTGGATTATTATACGGATACGGTCTTTGAGGTCGTTTCCACCAATGAAGCCTCAGGCTCACAGGCAACGATCTTCGGCGGCGGCCGTTACGATGAGCTCGTCAAAGAGATGGGCGGTCCGCAGATGTCCGGTATCGGTTTTGCGATCGGTGTCGAAAGACTGATGATCCTTTGCGAAGCAGAGGAAGTCTTCGATTTCAAAAAGTCGATCGACTGCTATGTCATCAATCTCAACGAGGATGCGGATTATGCCTTTGCGATCGCAGAAGAACTTCGTTCCAACAGCTTCTCGACCGAAATGGATTATTACCGCCGTTCTCTGAAGGCACAGTTCCGCTCTTCCGAAAGAAAGAATGCGAGATTCGTGCTGATCATCGGCGAAGATGAAGTGAAAGAAAATACAGTCACTGTAAAAGATACGCTCACCAAAGCGCAGGAGACTGTGAAAAAAGAAGAACTGGTCGACAGACTCGATCAGCTGATGGAGGATTATTATGAATAGAGACCATACTTGTGGACAGCTCAGAAAAGCAGATGAAGGCAAACACGTTAGGCTGGCCGGCTGGGTCGCCAAAAGAAGAAACTTAGGTTCGATCGTATTCATCGACTTAAGAGACCGCTACGGTATCACCCAGATCACGTTTGATGAAAACCATTCAGAACTTGTCAAAGACGTCAGAAACGAATACGTCATTGAAGTTGAAGGTACAGTTGCCTTAAAAGCAACCCCGAACCCGAAACTTGCGACCGGTGAAGTCGAAGTGATCGCATCTTCCTGCAAGGTGCTTTCCACTGCCAAGACGACACCGATGATCATTGCAGATGAGACGGATGCACTCGAAGATGTCAGACTGAAATACAGATATCTCGATATCCGCAGAAACCCGATCAAGGAAAAACTCTTATTGAGAGACAAGGTCACCACGATCGTCCGTGATGTTTTGCACAAGGACGATTTCGTCGAAGTGGAGACACCGATCCTTTCCAAGTCCACACCGGAAGGTGCCAGAGACTATCTTGTTCCATCAAGACTTTACAAGGGACGCTTCTATGCGCTTCCGCAGTCCCCGCAGCAGTACAAACAGCTTCTGATGATCGGCGGCATGGACCGCTACTTCCAGATCGCAAGATGTTTCCGTGATGAAGACTTAAGAGCTGACAGGCAGCCGGAATTCACCCAGATCGATATTGAAATGTCCTTTGCGGATGAAGAAGATATCTTCGCTGAAGTTGAAAAGGTGATGAGAGCCATTTTCAAAGAGACAAAAGGCATCGAAGATCTGAGCTTCCCGCGCATCAAGTACGTCGATGCGATGGATAAGTACGGTTCCGATAAACCGGACCTTCGTTTTGGCAACGAGATGGTCAATGTGACGGATCTCTTTAAGGATACATCCTTCGTTGTGTTTGCCAATGCGATCAAGGATGGCGGCATCATCAAGGCCTTGGTCTTCCACAATGCCTGTGACAAGCTTTCCAGAAAGAAATTCGATGAGTTCAATGAATTTGTCAAAGTCTACAAGGCAAAGGCTGTCGCTTACCTCAAATATGATAAGGATGCTTTCTCCGGTTCGATCAACAATGCGATCTCCGAAGATGAAAAGAACGCATTAAAAGACTATCTCAAGCTGGAAAACGGCGATGTCGTATTGATGATCGCCGACAAGAAGGAAGTTGCACAGGTCGCTTTAGGCGCACTTCGCAAGAAGCTCGGTGAAGAGCTTGGTCTGATCGATCACGATAAGTATTGTTTTGAATGGATCACCGAATTCCCGATGTACGAATACTCGCAAGAGGAAGACAGATGGGTCTCTGCCCATCATCCGTTCACCGCACCGCGCGATGAAGATGTCGACAAGCTGATGGATGACAAGGCAAACTGCTATTCCAGAGCCTATGACCTGGTCTTAAACGGCTATGAACTTCTTTCCGGTTCGGTCAGGATCCACGATTCCAATATGCAGGCAAAGGTCTTTGAAGCACTTGAACTCAGTCAAGAGCAGATCAAAAACAAGTTCGGATTCTTCATTGAAGCATTCGATTACGGTGCACCGCCTCACTGCGGTGTCGGTATCGGCCTCGAACGTCTGGTCATGATCTTGAGCGGTACGGACAACATCAAGGATGTCGTCGCTTTCCCGAAGACGGCGAGTGCCTACTGTCTGATGTCCGATGCACCAAACTACGTAGACCAGGATCAGCTCGATTTCCTGTCTCTGGAGATCAAAAAGGATTAGATACGGTTAGCCTTTACTAACCCAAGATAACGCATGTTATAATTGACTTGTTCATAAGGAGGGTTGTATATGCCAGTAAAAGTTGATCGTGATTTATGCATCGGCTGCGGCGCATGTACAGGCGTTTGCCCGACTGGTTCTCTTGAACTGGATGATGAAGGCAAGTCTGTATGCAACGAAGACACTTGCATCGATTGTGGTGCGTGTGTTGCAGGCTGCCCGGTACAAGCATTATCTTTATAAGCCAAGTTGAAAAACTTGGTTTTTTTATGCCGTTTCATTACAATAATAGGGTATGAAAAAAGATTACATATTACCATCTTTAAGTGATGCCCGAAAAAGAAATAAAGAGCTTTCTGCCAAGCTGTCTTTTTCTCTGGATGAGAAGTACAGGGGACTTGGCGAAGGAAAGACGTACTATATCGTGACCCATGGCTGTCAGGCCAACCAGCGTGATTCTGAAACGATGGCCGGACTTCTCGATGCGATGGGCTACAAAATGGCTGAAGAGGAAAAGGATGCGGACATCATCCTGATCAACACCTGCGCCGTCAGACAGGGTGCGGAAGAAAAGGTCTTAGGCGAGATCGGTGCTTTGAAGCGCTATAAAAAAGAAAATCCGGATATGATCATAGGGATCGGCGGCTGCATGGCACAGGAAGAAAAGACCGTGAACCTGATCATGGAGAAATACCGTCAGGTCGACATCATCTTCGGCACGCACAATATCACTTCGCTTCCGAAGCTGATCTATGATGTTCTGAGCGACAAGAAACGCAAAGTCGAAGTCTTTTCCAAGATGGGTGAGATCATCGAATCCGTTCCGGTCACCAGGTTCATGTCACACAAGGCCTGGGTCAACATCATGTATGGCTGTGACAAGTTCTGTTCCTATTGCATCGTTCCATACACCAGAGGCAAAGAACGCTCCCGTGACAAGGATGACATCATTGCGGAAGTCGAGGAACTCGTAAGACAGGGCTATAAGGAAGTCTGTCTTTTGGGACAGAACGTCAATGCCTATGGCAAGGACCTTCATATCGATTACACGTTTGGCAATCTTCTTGCGGATGTGGCGAAGACCAATATCCCAAGGATCCGTTTTATGACTTCGCATCCGTGGGATTTTGATGACACGATGATCGAAGCCATCAAAAACAACAAAAACATCATGCCTTACATCCATCTGCCGATCCAATCCGGCAACAGTGAGATCCTGAGGAAGATGAATCGCCGCTACAGCAGGGAAGAATACCTGGCACTTTTTGACAAACTGAAAAGGGAACTGCCGGGCTTCTCCTTTACAACGGATATCATCGTCGGTTTCCCGAACGAATCCGATGAGGCGTTTGAAGACACATTAAGCGCTGTTAAACATTGCGAATACGACAATGCCTTTACTTTCATCTATTCCAAGAGAGAAGGCACGCCGGCCGCAGCGATGGAAGATGCCATCGATCAGAAAACGAAAGAAGAAAGACTGCAGAGGCTCAATGAGCTCGTTGCATTCTATGCGAATAAAAACAACCAACGCTTCAAAGACCAGGTCGTCGAAGTGCTCGTCGATGGTTTGAGCAAGCGCAATGCGAAAGTCTATTCCGGATATACACCGGAAAACAAACTCGTCAATTTCACCGGCGAAGGTGTAAAGACCGGTGATATCGTCAAGGTAAAGATCACACAGGTGATGTCATTCTCGCTGAATGGCGAACTTGTTGAAGAATAAGAGGTGAGAGCATGAAGGATTGATCTTCCAGAACTTATTTCTACGCTTTGAATAGGTTTGTAGTTCCCTTAAAGCGGAAAGGAGATCAGTTTTTACATGCTTAAGATCAATGATTTAAAGATCATCACGAATACCGGAAGAAAACTCGTCGATGGTTTTTCCTTTGTCCTGAATGAGGGTGACAAGATCGCTCTGATCGGTGAAGAAGGAAACGGCAAATCGACGCTTTTGAAGATCATTGCCGGTGTTTCGGATGAGGAATATGTAACTTACAGCGGAAGTGTGTATTGCGATGAAAAGATCGGCTATCTTCCGCAAAGACTTTCAGATGAAGATTTGAAGAAAGATGTGCTTTCCTATATCGGTGATCCGATCGATTACAACGAACTCTACCAGGTCATAAACCGCATCGGCATCGACGATGAGCTCCTGCAGGAAAGAACGATGTCTTCGCTTTCCGGCGGTGAGCGGGTAAAGATCGCTTTGGCGAAGATCCTCTATGATGGAGCGGATATCCTGCTTCTGGATGAGCCAAGCAACGATCTCGATCTGAAAACTTTGATCTGGCTTGAACAGTTCATATTGAACACTTCTTTGCCTTTGATCTTTGTTTCCCATGACGAGACGCTTCTGGAAAACTGCGCGAATGGGATGCTGCATTTGGAACAACTCAAGCGCAAGACGGAGTGTTCTTTGACCTATGAGTCCTTAGGTTATCGCCAATACCTGGAAAACCGCAATGCCTTCATCACAAGAAACAATATGATCGCTTCCAAACAGCGTGCACAGCTGCAAAAACAGCTCGATCGCTGGCGGACGCTCTATCAGAAAGTTGAACACCGGCAAAATACGATCAGCCGCGGCGATCCCCATGGCGGTCAGCTTCTGAAAAAGAAGATGAAGAACCTGAAGTCGCAGGAACGAAATCTTCAGCAGCAGAAGGAGAACATGAGAAAGACCTTTGAACCGGAAGAGGCGATCGACATCTTCTTTGAAGACGTGAAGCTCAATCCCGACAAGGTCATACTCGATCTTCATTTGAAGGAGCTTCGGGCGGGTGACAAGCTGCTTGTCAAAGACCTGGATCTGAAGATCCTTGGAAGAGACAAAGTCTGCATCATCGGCGATAACGGTACGGGAAAGACGACGCTTTTAAAAGCGATCTATGAACGTCTGAAAGACAGGGATGATATTCGTGTAGGCTACATGCCGCAGAATTATCAGGAGCTGCTCGATTATGAAAAGAAGCCTCTCGATTTTCTCTGGGACAGACGATCCGTGGATGAGAGAAAGAGGATACAGACGTTTTTAGGAACATTGAAGTTTACATCGGAGGAAATGGAACACAGGATCAGCGAACTCTCGGAAGGGCAGAAGTGCAAGATCCTGCTGGCAAAGATGATACTTGAGAAAAAAGACGTGCTCATACTCGATGAGCCAAGCCGCAATCTTTCACCTTTGTCCAATCCGCAGTTAAGAAAGATGCTGAGCGATTTCAAAGGCTGTATCATCGCGGTTTCCCACGACAGGAAATTCATTTCCGAAGTTGCTGACAAGGTCTATGAGCTGTGCGATCGCAGACTCAGCCTTCTTGAATAGGCCTGTAGAGCGATGTAAATTATGCTATAATTTTAGATGAATTTTGGAGGAATATAATCAGTGCAGAAAATACGTTTAATGGCACTTGGCGGTCTTGACGAAGATGGCAAGAACATGTACCTCATAGAAATCGATGGGGATATTTTTGTAGTTGATGCCGGTCTCAAATACCCAAGCGAAAGCGAACAGCTGGGCATCGAATACATCATCCCTGATTTTACATATCTTTTGGAGCACAAGGACAGGGTGAAGGGCATCTTCATCTCACATGGCCATGACGACGTCATGTCGGCCTTGGGCCATCTGCTCAGCCAGATGGACATCGAAGTCTTTGCGACAGCTCTGACGGCAAAACTGCTTGAGGAAGAATTCAAGGTCCACAAGCTGAAAAACAAGCACATCCATATCATCAAGCGCAACGATACATTCAAGGTGGCAGGACATGTCATCCACACCTTCCCGGTCATGCAGAGCATCGCCGATGGCGTCGGCTTTGCCTTTGATACGGATTCGGGAACGATCGTTTACACTTCGGAGTTCATCTTTGACTATGACTTTTTGAATAAGGCTTTCTCGATGGATATCAATGCCTTGTCCAACTTAGGTCAGAAGAACGTCCTTGTTCTGATGTCAGAGTCGACCGGATCCAACAGAGAAGGCTATACGGCACCAAAACACAGGATCACCGATCACGTCGAACACTACTTCGAAGAGACGGACAGAAGGCTTCTGATCACCTTGTACAGGCAGAACCTCTTCCGCATCATGGAAGTCCTTGAACTTGCCAGCAAGTATAAGAAGAAGGTCTTCTTCTATTCCGAGGAACATGTAAAACTTCTGAAGATGGTCGATGATCTCGGTTACTACAAGATCCCGCGCAATGTCATTATCACGAAGAATGAATTCAACAACGATATGAAGGATGTCGTCGTCGTCGTATCCGGTTCAGGCAACCAGGTATTCAAGCTGATGAACAACATCGCGATCGATGAAGACCAGATCGTTGACTTGAGACCGACCGATATCGCGATCATCGCTTCGCCGGTCGTCCCGGGCACGGAAAAAGATGCGACAGCGATGGAAAACGACCTGTACAAGGCCGGTGTTTCGATCGTCAAGCTCAATGCGAAAGAGATCCTTTCGATGCATGCCTCGATCGAAGACCTCAAGATGATGTTATATCTGATCCGTCCGAAATACTATCTGCCGATCAAGGGTGATTATTCCAATCTTGTCAGCAATGCCGATATCGCAGTCGATATGGGCTATACGCCGGACAAGATCATCATCCTCGACAATGGCCAGTTTGCGACTTTTGAAGGTTCAAGACTTGCCTCAACGGGTGATCAGATCGAACTCGAAGACAAGGCGATCGACTCTTCCGATATGCGCAATGTCTCGGGCATGGTGCTTCGTGACAGAGAAAAATTATCGACAGACGGCGCGATCATCTGCGGCGTGGTACTGGATTTCAAGACCAAGAAGATCATTGGCGGTCCGGATATCCAAAGCAGAGGCGTCATCTATCTCAAGGATGCCGATCATATCCTGGCGGAGATCGGCAATCTGCTGATCTCAACGATCGAAAGGAACGTTGAAAACGGGACCTACGAGAATATGCAGGTCCGCATGGAAGCCAGGGAAGCGATCTCACGCTACGTCCTAAAGACGACAGGCAAGGCTCCGATGATCCTGCCGGCCATCGTAGAGATCAATCTGGGTGATGAAAGTGGCAAGGAAAACTAAGAAAGAGTTACAAAAGAAAGAAGAAACAGCCAGAATATTCTGGCTGGTCTTTTCGTTGTTCATGGCGGTGCTGATCTTATTCACCGTGACAAACATGGGCCAGCTGGGAAGGGTGCTCAATAACCTTCTTTCCTATCTGTTTGGTTCCGCCTATATCGTATTGATCCTGACCTTGTTTGCTTATGGCATATACATCCTGTTTTTCAAAAAGAAACATCCGAAAAGCGTCAAAACGATCGCCGGTCTTTATGTGATCAATGCCTTTGTTTTTCTTTTGAATGCCTACATTCAAAATGAACTCTCAAGCTTTGAGGCATTAAAGACCTATGCAAGCCATGAAGCTTCTTTGATCCTGTCGGGTCAGGTGATCCGCAATACCGGCGGACTTATCGGAAACTTTTTATACGCTCTGTTTGTCTCTTTGTTTACCAGGACCGGCACACTGATACTGATCATTCTTTTGTTCATCGTCGCGGCGATCCTGATCGTTCCGGCACAGACTTATCGTGATCTGTTTGCCAGTGCCAAAGACTTCTCACATGAAAAACATGAGGAAGCTTTGCGTATCAAGGAAGAAAGACGCATAGCCGCAGCAAAAGCGGAAGAAGAAAGAAAGGCCCGTCAGGCCGAAGAGATGGCAAGACTCGCCCAGATCGAAGAGGAAGAGAGACAGAAAAAGGAAGCTCTTCTTGCGAGGATGAGTGAAGTCAAGATCGATGAACCGGAAAAAGAGATCGTCAAACCGGTCAAGAAGAAACATGACAACGTACTGTCCAATTCGCCGACCTTCATCAACCTGAATGAACGGGAGATCTATGGCGATTCCTACAAGAAGAAGCAGCAGGAACCTGCAAAAGAAGTCAAGGAAGTCAAGACCGACATTCTGACAGAGAAGAAAGTTGAAGAAGCACCGAAAGTCTTACGACGCAAGAAGGCTTCTTCCGCTTACCATCTTCCGAAGCCTTACGATGAATTCCTGGATGCGCCATCCTCAGCTTCCTCAAGCGTCAACAAGACCTCAGCATCGGTCAAAGGGGAACGAGTCATCGAGATCCTCAAGAACTTCAATATCGAAGCCCAGCTTCTCAATACTTATATCGGACCTTCCGTCACCAAATTTGAGATCAAGCCGGATTCTTCCGTCAAGATCAACAAGATCATGAACATCTCCGACAACATCAAGATGGAACTGGCGGCCAAGGATATCCGAATCGAAGCGCCGATCCCGGGCAGAAGTGCTGTCGGTATCGAGATACCAAACGTCGAACCGATCCCGGTCAGGATGCTCGATCTGATCAAAAACGTCCCATCCGACAAGCGCGATGTCGAACTGCTGTTCTGCTTAGGCAAGGACCTGATGGGCAAGCCGGTCTATTGCGATCTGGCCAAGATGCCGCATCTTCTGATCGCCGGTGCAACGGGTTCAGGTAAATCCGTGTGTATCAACAGTATCATCACATCCTTCCTGTTAAGGACCAATCCGGATGATGTCAAACTCGTCCTGGTCGATCCGAAGAAGGTCGAATTTACGCCTTACAAGGATATCCCGCATCTGATCTGGCCGATCATCGATGACTCGCAGATGGCTTCCAACATGCTGAAGAAAGTCGTCGTCATCATGGAAGAAAGATACGATCTGTTTGCGGCAGCCGGTGTCAGAAACATCGCTTCCTACAACAGCTACGTTGAAGAATATAATGCCAATTTAAAGGAAGGCGATGAGCCGATGAACAGACTGCCGTTCATGGTCGTCATCATCGATGAGCTTGCCGACCTGATGGCAATCGCCGGAAAAGACGTTGAACTTTCTATTCAGCGTATCACCCAGCTTGCGCGTGCATCCGGCATTCATCTGATCGTTGCGACACAGCGTCCTTCGACCGATGTCATCACCGGACTGATCAAGTCCAATATCCCATCAAGGATCTCCTTTGCGGTCGCATCCTCGATCGACTCGCGTACGATCCTTGACCAGACGGGTGCTGAAAGGCTGCTCGGAAACGGCGATATGCTGTATTATCCGCAGGGTGAAACGGCACCGATCCGTTTACAGGGTGTCTATGTGACTGACAAGGAGATCTCCAAGGTCACAAGTTATTGCAAGCAGCAGGCCAAACCGGATTATGAGGATTCCTATTATGAATTTCTGACGAATATGTCCGGTACGACCGTGATGGGCGCAAGCAGCGTCAACGCCGATACGCAGGATTCCTTATACGACGATGTCGTGGAATTCGTGCGGGCACAGCAGAAAGCTTCCACATCCCTGCTCCAAAGAAGGTTTGGCATCGGCTACAACAGAGCCGCCAGACTGATCGATACGCTTGAAGACAGGGGCATCATCGGACCGGCAAACGGCTCCAAGCCCAGGGAAGTCTATCTGAAAGAAGACGAGGAAGAAGAAGAGTAGAAAAGATGCGCTGCATCTTTTCTTTTTGGGCTGTCAAGGCTTTTCTTTAAAATGGGAAAAACTTGGGAAAAATCTGGGAATAGCGATGTCTTTTTGAATGTTACATTGAAGATGTAAGCTCAGAAAGGAGGAACATGAACGGATTCTACCTCGTCGGCCGGATCAAAGGCAGTCCCGAAAAAGTCGAGACATCCAGCGGGATCCCGCTGTGCCGCATCCGCCTTGCCGTCGCCAAGGCCAATAAGGATCAGGAAGAAGAGATCCTCGAGGTCGTGTTATTCAGAAGTCTTGCAGAAGACCGCTATGAGGATGGCCAGTATATTGCCGTCAATGGCCGCATACAGGCCAACAACTTCGAAAAGGAAGATGTTACATACTATCACGCCAACCTCATAGGCAATTCTGTGACGCTCATTTCTTAAGGTATCCCGGCTTGGCCGGGATACTGTTTTTTTAAGAAAATGAATGTAATATAATGGTATTATGTTTGATTTATTACAGGAAAAATTAACAAAAACACTGAGAAACGTTCAGGGCAAAGGCAAGCTTTCTGAACGAAATATGGAAGAGACCCTCAAAGAGATCCGTGTCGCTTTGCTGGAATCCGATGTCAACTATAAGGTCGTCAAAGACTTCCTTGAAAAAGTCAGACAGGAATCGATCGGCCAGGATGTCCTCAACGCCGTTGAGCCGGGACAGCTTTTAGTCAAGATCGTCCATGATGAGATCATCAATCTTTTAGGAGATGAAGACAATTCCCTGCATTTTGCGGAATCAGGTCTGACTTCGATCATGATCGTCGGTCTGCAGGGTACAGGTAAGACGACCCAGGCAGCCAAGCTCGCTTCTTTGCTGAAGAAGCAGGGCAGAAAGCCGATCCTGATCGCTGCTGACATCATCAGACCGGCTGCCATTGAGCAGCTGCAGGTGCTTGGCAGACAGATCGATGTGGAAGTCTATTCCGAGGGCGTCAATGTCAAAGTTCTCGACCAGGTCAGAAATGGTATCGAATATGCGAAACAGAAAGGGTATGATACCGCTCTGATCGATACGGCCGGACGTCTGC
>DESX01000092.1:19518-19682 GCA_002362065.1 Solobacterium sp. UBA3303 | reverse complement strand
TAGCAACACTATAGTCTCGACGTGCGGCGTATTCGGAAACATATCGTAGCCCTGTATATATTCGATCCTGTATTTCTCCTGCAGGATCGAAAGATCCTTGCCTAAAGTCGATGGGTTACAGGAGATATAGATTATCTGATCGATCTTTGATTTAAGAAGCGTCA
>DESX01000092.1:0-19411 GCA_002362065.1 Solobacterium sp. UBA3303 | reverse complement strand
TTTCCTTTGTCAGGATCTTTCGCACACACTTTGATGCATCCCCTTCAATGAATTCCATATTTGAAAAGCCATTGAGCTTTGCGTTTTCTTTTGCATCTTTGATCGCCTTGCCGATCAGTTCGATGCCGATGATCTTTTCAGCCTTGTCATGCAGATACATGGAGATCGTACCGATGCCGCAGTAGGCTTCAATGATCAGCTTATTGTGATCTTTGATCAAAGCTCTGACATCTTTGTAGATCCTTTCGGCCTGCAGGTGATTGAGCTGGTAAAAAGCCTGCGGGGATAATAAAAGCTTATAATCACCGTTGCGGAATTCAAGCTTTTCCTTTCCAAACAAAGGCCTTAGTTTATCCGGCATCAGTCTTAAAGGATCGCGTACGGTATTGATGCCCTGAAACAGGGATGAAAGTCCTTTGATGGCCTTCAGGTCTTTGATCAGGCTTTCGTCAAACACGTCATTGCCGCTCACCAGTACTGCCTGATATTTTTTGTCAAAACCGCGGATGATCAGCTGGCGAAGGCCTTTGCGCTCATGTTTGTCGTAAGCGTGAAGATGGTGGCGGTTGAGTACGTCCAGGATCTTTTTGCGGATCTGTTCCACACCTTCTTCCTGAACGATACAGTCTTTGATCACACAGGGATGATTGGAACCCTGCTTGTATAAGGCATTGACGAGTTTTCCGTCATATTCGATCAAAGGAAGATTGCACTTATTGCGATAGGAAAAGATCGCATCTGATGCAATGATATCGTTAAGTTCCTTTGTATAGCCGGCATACTTGAACAAGGCATCTTTCAATAGCTGTTTTTTGATGGAAAGCTGTTCTTCGTATTTGAGCTCCATCAGTGCACAGCCGCCGCATCTGAACGCATGCGGGCATTTTGCCCTGATGCGTTTGTCAGATCTTTGAATGACTTTGCGAAGTGTTCCCTTGTAATGTCTTCCTTCGTCTTTCAGGTCGCATTCGATCACTTCGCCCGGAAAGCAGCCCTCGACAAAGACCGGCTTCCGTTTGAAAAAGCCGATGCCTTCCCCATTGATCCCTGCTTTTGTGATCTCGAGTCTCATATCCTGTTTTTAAGTATGTCTGTCGCTGTCTCCAGCATCGCAAAGGCGTTGTCCCTTAAGTCTGTGATCTGATCATAGACAAGATCTTCCGACAAGACACCGGCCTTTGTGCCTTCCGGCAGTTCCAGTTCCCTGTCTTCGTACCACTGCTCAGATCCATAATAGGCAAACAAGTCCATCATGTTCGATCTTGCCTCATTGATCTTTTCGATCTGCAATGCCAGTTCAGCGTTCAAAACTTTCAGTTCATCAAGATGGGCTTCCATCTTTTCGATGCGTTCAATATTCTTTTTCATATGCACAAAACTCCTACATTTATTATAAAGAAAAAGATAAGAGCTCTTATCTTCTTCTTTGTTCTTTCAATTCTCTTTCGTGGCGTTCCGAGAGTCTGTAATACTTTTTGGCGTCCGCATTGATGCCTTTGTTTTCATACATCTTTGCGATCAGCTTTTCTCTTGCCGGAAGCTCCTGTTTTGAAACTTTGTTCAGGCTTTTCAGCGCCTCATTAAGATAGGCATGTCCGCCTTTGACATAGGCATCGTAATTCCAGTCGATGTCCTTCTTGTTTTTGTAGACGGAGAATTCCGAGATCTTCTCATAATACTTTTTCGCATCTTCCTTCCTGCCCCGGTCGATGTAGTAGTAGAAGATCTTCGGATAGATCTTTTTCTTCTGGAAATCCTTTAAGTCCATGCCTTCAAACTCTCTGATCAGGACTTCCATCTTCGGATAGTCCCGCCTGATCTCGGCGACATTGAAGCGGATCAATTGTTTGTCAAATGTCGAGAGCGTCTTTGCGCTAAGGGAAGATGCAGCTTTTTCAAAGGCTTCCTCATCATTTTCAAAGGCCGCCGCGATAAGCTTATTGGAGGCATTGCGCTTGAGGATGAAGTATAAAAGTTCAATGACCAGTCCGATGTCAACCAAAATGACAAAGATCAATACGATGATATCCGCACTCATGGTCTCACCTCATGACAAATGTCAGAACGATAAACACAAGTGACAGGATATCGATCAGTACGCCAAAGAGCTTTACTGCTCTTGTCGCTTTGACGATCGGATAGTGTGTGAAGGTGATAAAGCTTGAAAAGATATATGGATATAAGATCAAAGCAGTCCCCGCGATCAGCATCCCGACATACATCGGCAGCAGCTTATAGGTCCCTGAAAAAACGAATGTCGAAAGGATGAAGCCGATGCTTCCGAAGAAGATCATGATATACATACGGTTCTTATATTCCTTGTCTTTGTTGAGATAATCGACGACGTTTTTCTTACATTCATTTGAGCAGACATCAAAGACACCGTTGGACACGTTGATCTTCGATCCGCCTGTTTCATATTCTTTTCCGCAATACACACACTTCATAACTTATTTCTTCCTGTAATCTCCAAAGCCGTTCATAACGACTTCCATCTGTTCATCCGTCAGTAAGATCGGTTCCTGCCCGGTCAGACGGCAATTGTAGTATAACTGGCAGCAGAATTCGATCTGTTCCGCCACATCCATCGCATAAGAAAGGCTCTTGCCGGTCGACAGCAGGCCATGGTTTCCTAAAATGCAGGCACGGTTGTCGCCCATTGCCTCATAGCAGGCTTCCGCAAGCTCATAGGTACCAAACTGCACATACGGGATGTAAGGAACTTCACTTCCCGAATATGCGACGAGGTAGTGAAGCTGCGGTACCTTCCAGCCAAGGCAGGACAGGGTCGTGGCGTAGACAGAGTGGGTGTGAACGACCGCGTTGATGTTGTTCTTCCTCTGGTAGAAGATCCTGTGCATGTCGACTTCGCTTGAAGGTTTGCGGTCGCCTTCCACGATCGTGCCGTCCGGTCTCAATATGACGCAGTCTTCCGGTGAGGTCTTGTAGTAATCAAATCCGGAAGGAGTGATGGCAAACAGATCCAGGTCTCTGTTGTAGACGGAGATGTTTCCAAATGTTCCGACCGTTAAATGACGGTCGACCATGATCTTGCCATATTTTACGATCTCTTCTCTTTCTTCTCTGAGTAACATGTTTTTCCCCTTGTTTATCCGATATTGATGTTTCGGTAATTGACGATGCGATCCGGAATATCCTTTTCCAGGATCTCGTTGATGTCTCTTGTTAAGATGTATGGCGATAAGGCAATGGAATCCAGTGTCGTTCCCGCAAGATGGGAAGCGACCAGAACGTTTTCCATTTCAAGCAGAGGATCATCCCAGCGGATCGGTTCGCTGTCAAAGACATCGAGGGCCGCTCCGGCGATCAGGCCTTCTTTTAAGGCAGTGCGAAGATCCTCATAGTTGAGTATGCCGCCTCTTGCCGAGTTGATGAAGTAAGCTTCCTTCTTCATCTTTTCAAACTGTTTCATCGTGAACCAGTTTTCGGTTTCCGGGACCAAGCGAAGATGCAGGGAAATGATATCGCTGTTTGAAAGGATATAGTCCTGATCTCTTGTCAGTTCCAGTTGCTCCAGTCCCTTTTTCTTGAGCTGTTCTTCTGTTATGAATTCATCGTAGCCGATGACTTTCACGCCCATGCCGATCAGCTTTCTGGCCAGGGAAATACCCACATTGCCTAGGCCTATGAGTCCGACCACAGAATTGCCTAAGGTCTTCTGGTAGGCCGAATTGTAGTAGTCCCTTGTCCAGATCTTTTTGTGCAGATAGTTGTGCGATAAAGTGATGTCTCTTGTTAAGTCGATCATCATGCCGATCGTAAATTCCGCAACGGCGTCGGCATTGCGGATACAGTTGACGACCGGTATATTCCTTGCGGTAGCTGCATCGACATTGATGTGCTCAACGCCGCCCCGGTTGGTCATGATCAGTTTGAGCTTTTCTGCCTTTTCGATCAGCTTTGAAGATACCGGGCAGAAATGAACAAAAAGCACATCGGCATCCTTTATCTTTTCATAGGCCTCTTGAGGGATCTTTACCCCTTCCGGGCCATGACGTTCGATATCAAGCTGCAAAGAAGGAAATTCTTCTTTATTGTTAGGACCGAAGTATAAAGTTTCGATCTCTTTAACATTGATCCTGCTTTTCTTCACGGCATCGATCATGACATTGATGTCGACATTGATGTCGTTGATGATCAGGATCTTCTGTGGCTGTTCTGTGAGTTGCTTGAGCATATCGTTTTTCCTCTAATGAAAGGGCTACTGCTATTTTCATAGCAATAGCCCTATATCACTCTTGTGTTTACCTTTAGAATGATTTGCTATGCCTGGTAGGCAGCAGCGTTGTTCTCAAGATAGTCGTAAACTTTCTGTTTGTTCTTTCTGAACCAGAGATAAGCAACGACGTAGACAGCGATCGCGATCGCGATCAGGATGATGTTCTGTGAATAGAAGATGTAGAACAGACCGCAGATCAGTGGGTGACATACGATACCGAAAGAGCAGATGTAGACACCAGCCTGTGGCAGCTGGAAGCCGGCACCGATCGCAACTTCCGTGAATGTCGGAGACAGCTGAGAGAACATGATCATACCAAGAGAGAACCAGAGAGCACCCATGACCATGGACTTCGCGATGTTACCGTTGGAGATACATACGAAGACTTCGACCATGTAAGGCAGTGCGCAAAGGTCAGCCATTGGCAGAACTGTGTTACCCGGAAGGATGAAGGACAATACCAGCATGATCGGGATCAGAAGGACACCGGTAACCAGTGTGTTCGTTTCACCATAACCGCAGGCATCGTTGACAGACAAGAACCATCTTCTGTTCTTTGCAGAAGCAGCAGCTTTTGACTTGTAAGCATCTGACATTGAAGTGAAGGCAGATGCGAAGATCGCTGCGACCTTAGGGAAGACAGCCATGATAGCAGCAGTATTGATCGCTGCACCTAAAGCAGTACCCCAGGCATTCAGAGCGTTCTCACCGAAGAGGAACGGAGCCTCGCCGATCAGACCGATCAGAAGACCGACGAACAAGCCGATCATCATTGGTTCACCGAGCAGACCCAGTTTCTTCTGTAAAGAAGCAGCGTTGATCTTGATCTTATTGAAACCGATCTTTGTTAAGATCCAGTCCATGCATACTGCAAACGGGAAAGCTTCGAGGTGGTGAGGTGCAGTCATACAGCATCCGTCATACTCGTAGTATGTGCCCCAGCGAACTGCGCACATTTCAGAGAAGAGCAGGATGTAGAACAGCTGAACGACCATCAAAGCCATAGCCAGCAGCATGTTCTTCGTCAATGCATACAACATGGAACCCCAGACCATGAAGGAATAGTTGTTCCAGAGGTCAGATGCCATGAATACATCAGTGTATCCGACGAAGAATAAGACAAGCTGTAATGCGATTGCGACACCGATGAATAAGACACCGACAGTCGTAGAGTAAGCGATGATCGAAGTTGACTGCCAGCCAGTATCCAGAGTGGATAACTGAACGCCGGTATTGTCGACCATGGACTGTACGATCGGTGCAATGACACCGGAGTAGGAGTTGATGACAAGGTTGAAACCTGTCAGACCTACACCACAGAGTAATGCAGAATTGAATGCTTTCTTGGTCTCAACACCCATCGCCTTTGATAAGACAAAGAGGATGACCGGGATGATGATACCCGAACCGAAAGCACCAAAAATGTTGGATAACGTATTTAAAAAAGCTTCCAAAATATTTCCCCCCTCATTTAATTAATTTCAGAATAAATGCTTTCTTAGATTAGTGAATTTTTGCGGTAAACGACAAGAACAATAACAGTTTTGGATTATTTGTACTTCTCTTCAAGGACTTCGATGATCTGGTTGATGACTTTTTCTTCACCCATACCGGTGACCATTCCCATGCCCTTGACTTTCGGGATGCCGACATCTTCCGTTACCGGTGATGCGCATACGATGACGTCGATGTTCTTTCCGGCGATGACGGAATTGAGTGAGACAGGGCTCGCTTCATACATCGTTGCGTTCCAGCCCTTATCTTTGAGCTGTTCCTTGATCTTCAAAGCGATCATTGAAGAAGTGACGACGCCTGAACCGCACACGGTAACTACAGTGCATGTTTTCATAAAATTTCCTCCTTTATGATATGTATTAACACCTTGCGATCAAGGTACTAACCAATGTATTTTGCAGCTGCTTCATAAAGTTCCTCTTCATTTTCAGCTGCCTTGAATGCCGCTAAGGCTTCCGTGTTTTGGAAGACTCCGAGCACTTTCATGATGGTGCCGATCTGATCTTCCGGATTGGTGATCGCCATCATAAATAACATCTCCGCCTGGACCTTCCTTCCCGGTTCACCCATGTGTTCGAATTCCACCGGATGCGCAAGTTTTGCGACAGTGACGCCCGGCTTGTTGACATGGATGATGTCGGTATGCGGCATCGCAATGCTGATGCCCTCAAGTTCAAGTCCGGTCGCAAAGACCTTTTCCCTTTCAACGACTGCATCGATGTAAGTATCCTTGACATAGCCGTTCTTCAAGAAGAGCTGGCCGACTTTCCTTATGGCATCTTCATAGTCTTTCGCATCGACACCTGTCATGATCAGTTCTCTGTGGATCGCCTGTTCCATAAATCCTCCTATTCCGTAAAGCTTTCAAGAAGGTCCATGACCAGTTTCAGGGAATCTTCTTCGCTTTCACCTGTGACTTCGATATGGATCTGAGTTCCTTTGGACATCCCGCCCATCAGGACCGAAAGGATATTTTTCGGGTTGACGCTTTTTCCCTTGTCTGTTGTGATCATCACCTGATCAGGAAGCCCGTTGCACAGCTGCACCAGCATCGTTGCCGGTCTTGCGTGAATGCCTGTCGGATTTTTAACCGTAAAGTCCTGAGATACCATGTCAATCTCCTTTTTTCAGATATAATGTAGATGTATGAACAGAAATGATAATTTACTGGAATATGTTGCAGAATTGTACTACGAACGCGGCCTTTCCCAGCAGGAGATCGGATCGATCATCAATGCTTCCAGACCCACCGTTTCCCGTCTCATCGAAGAGGCCAAGAAACAGGGTGTCGTGAAGATCGTCATCGAAACGTCCGTTTCCAAGAACAATAAGCTTTCCAACCGCCTGCGCAAGGCATTTCGTCTTCGCGATGCGATCGTCGTCAATTCATCCTTTGATTTTGACAAATCGATCGACATCTGCGGCAAGGCAGCAGCGGCAGTCCTTTCTTCCTTTATCGAACCGGGCATGACCATCGGCCTTTCCTGGGGCAGAGCAGTCAATGCGCTCGTCGATGCGATGGACGATACTTCGATCAGTGATGTCAATGTCGCCCAGATGGTCGGCTGTATGACGATGGGCAATCCTTCGATCGATTCCTTCTCGATCGCCCAGCGCTTAGCCAGGAAACTTCATGGCACCTACTCTTCCATCAATACGCCTCTGATCGTCAAGGGGCAGGAAGTTTATAACTATCTGATCAACGAGCCGATGATCTCTGATTCTCTGAAGAAAGCACTGAACGTCGATATCGCGGTCAACGGCGTGGGCTGCTTCGATGATCCGGGAAACTCGATCGCCCAGTCGGGCTACTTCGACAGCTACAAACTCGACCGTTTCCGTGACAATGGTGCTGTGGCATCCTTCATGGGCTGGTTCATCGGACCCGATGGAAACAGAGTCGATGTCGATGACATCTATCTGATCTCCACGCCTCTTGAGGCTGTGAAGAAAGTACCGTTATCCATCGTTCTCAATGCCACCGCCCAGAAGGCGGAAGCCACGATGGCGGTGCTCAGAGGCGGCTATGCTGATATCCTGATCGTCGATGAGCCGCTTGCGCTTAAACTGCTGGAACTTTCAAAGAAGTGATCTCACTTCTTTTTTTATTTGAGCGTATCGTCCAGTACGATGATGCCCTTGGTGACTTCACCGGCCATCATCTTTTCAAAACCTTCACGCCAGTTTTCAAGCGGCGTCAGATAGGTAGCGATCTTTTCCGGAACGACGGTCCCTTCTTCCATGAGCTTCAAAGCAGTGACCCAGGAAGACGGCTTTTGCGAACGGGAGCCGACATAGACGATCTCTCTGTGTAAGATCAGATCCGTCCAGATCGATTCATGCGTGTTGTTGAAGACGCCCATCTGTACGACCGTACCTTTTCTGCGGACGATCTCGAGCGCTTTATTTAATGCCGGTACTGCACCGGAACACTCGAAACATTTATCGGCACCGACGTCATTGGTCATTTCCATGACGACGGCCTTGATATCTTCTTCCATCTGATCGACGCAGCGATCCGCTCCAGCCGCAAGCGCGAGCTTGAAGCGTTCCTTGTCCTGTGGCAGACCTGCGACGATGACGGTCGCACCTTGTGACTTGGCGACCTGCGAGACCATCTGGCCGATCGCACCGGCGCCAAAGACAACGCAGATGTCACCCGGCTGTACCTGTCCTTTTTCAATGACGGAGTGGACACCACACGCCAATGGTTCAGTCAAAGATGCAGACAATAATGAAACATTGTCCGGCAGCACATGGACGGATTCTTCCCTGGAGACCAGGTATTCCGCCATCGAGCCGTTGATCTGTGTGCCCAAGCCCTGGCGATGACCGCAGAGGTTGTAGTCCTTGGACTTGCACATCGGACAGACACCGCAGGTCTTGAAGGTCGTCTCCGAAGTGACGCGATCTCCGACTTTGATCTTTTTGACTTCCGGTCCGACATCGACGACGATACCGGAGAATTCATGGCCAAGTACGACCGGCGGTTTTGTGGAACCGTAGTTTCCCTTGAACGCATGCAGGTCCGTACCGCAGATCCCCGAATAGGCGATCTTGATCTTGACCAGATCACCGGTCGCTTCCGGTTCCGGAATATCCATATAGACCATATGGTCCAAGCCAGCTTCTGTTTTTACGACTGCTTTCATATCTTCGCCTTCTTTTCTAACATAATTTCATTATTGTGAAAAATCGTTCTTAATTAATTATATGAACATTATTTTTTTCCTGTCAATAATTTTATGTAAGCCTTTTCTTTTTACTTTTGTAAAGGCTGTGTTGACATTTGTTCAGGTTTTCACAATAATGATATTAAAGAGTTTTGTTTCATTAATATATATCCAAAAAGGAGGTTTCGATGGATAAAAAAATCTATTCCAAGGAAGAGATCCAGGCCATCGCCAATTCCATCCGTAAGCAGATCTTGGGCATCGCTTTAAGATCCGGCGGCTGTTACCTGGCACAAGCCTGCTCTTCGGCAGAGATCGTCGCATCACTTTACACCAACGTCATGAACCTCGGCCCGTCAGAAGGCTTATGGGAGCCGATCCCGTTCCCTGGTGTACCGGGACCGGACAACATGGATTACCCGAAAGGCATGATGTACAACGGCGCGCCAGCCCCAGACAAAGACAGGTTCTTTGTTTCCTGTTGCCACTACGCATCCGTCATCTATTGTGCCCTTGCCGCGACCGGCAGGATCTCTCCGGACTGCATGGACAAATTCAATGTCGACGGCTGGAACATGGAAATGATCGGTGCTGAACATTCCCCTGGCTTTGAAAATACAGCCGGTTCCTTAGGACAGACCATTTCGATCGCCGCCGGTACGGCCCACGCCAGAAAAAGAAGAGGCGATACAGGCAAGTGCTTTGTCATGCTGGGTGATGGTGAACTCGCGGAAGGTCAGACCTGGGAGTGCATCCAGGCAGCTTCCCACTATAAACTCGACAACCTGATCATCGTCATCGACGCCAATGACCAGCAGGTCGAAGGCCAGATCGAAAACCAGATGACACTGGAACCGCTGATCGCCCGTTTCAAAGCCTTTGGCGCTGAAGCAGTTGAAGTCAACGGTCACAATATCGAAGAATTCTGCAGCGCATTCAATACGCCGCACGAAGGAAAACCGCTCATTGTCCTGGGCAGGACCCGCGGCACGACCGGTATTCCGCCTCTTGAAAAACGCTGGCCGTTCTTACACTTCGTAAGGATCGGCGCTGACGAAAAAGAAGAGTTCCAGAAAGTCTACGACGCATTGTAAGAAGGAGAAGAAAACATGAAAATCGAAGTCAATACCCACGAGAAAAATATCCTCCGTCTTGCTGAAGAACATCCTGAAGTCGTCGTCTTATCCGCTGACTTAGGCACATCCTGCGAAGTCAAGAAGTTCAGGGCCGTGTATCCTGACCGCTACTTCACGATGGGCATCGCCGAACAGAACATGGTCTCATGGGCTGCCGGTCTTGCCAGGGAAGGCTATCGTCCTTTCATTCACACCTTCGCAGTCTTTGAATACAGAAGAGTCCTCGACCAGGTCGAGATGTCCGTCGCTTATCCGAACCTGCCTGTCGTATTTGTCGGCTTCGTTCCAGGCATCACGACACCAGGCGGCGTCTCCCACCAGTCGATCAACGACGTTGCGGTCATGCGTTCCGTTCCGAATATGGCCATCTTCGATGTCGGCGATGCGACCGATATCGACTATGTCTTAGACATGGCCTACAACTACAACGGCCCGGTCTACATCCGTCAGCTTCGTAAGGAAGTGCCACGTCTCTTCCCTGCCAATGAGCCAACGGTATTCAACAGAGCAAGAGAACTTTCCAGAGGTGATGATGTACTGATCCTTTCTTCCTCGATCTGTACGGAAGAAGCGATGCGTGCGACTGCCGTCTTGAAAGAAAGAGGCGTCTCCGTCGGACATATGCATGTCACAACGTTAAAACCATTCACCGATCCGACCATCGTTGAAGCGATCGAACGCGCAAAATACGGTGTCATCACCATTGAAAACCACCTCGACATCGGCGGCTTAGGTTCTGCAGTTGCTGACATGATCGCAGAACACGGCTTAGGCAAGAAGCTCATCAAGATCGGCCTCAAGGGCTATGCCCATGGTGCATCCAAGATGTACCTGATGGAAAAATACGGAATCAACGCTATGAACCTGGTCAGCGCAGTCGAAACACTGACAGGCAAGCAGCTCAACATCAAGAAAGAAGACCTGGAAGAAGTCCGTTTCGTCGACTTCCTGGAGGTCTAAAGGAGATAACATGTTCGAAAAAGAAAAACGGCAGATCATCGAATACGGTATCCTGATGGACAGATATGAGCTGGTCTCTTTGACCTGCGGAAATCTGGCTATCCGTATGCCGACTGGCGAGATCCTCGTCACACCTTCCGGCATGATGTATGAAAAGATGGTCGAAGATGATGTCATCGTCTGCGACATCGAAGGAAACATCATCGAAGGCGACAAGAAACCTTCTTCCGATACACCGGCGATCCTCTACATCTTCAAGCACATGCCGCACATCAACGGCGTCATCCATACGCACCAGCCATATGCGACAGCTTTATCGCTGATCCCGGGCATGAAGGAATTCCGCGTCTGCTACACCGGCATGGCCAATGCGTGCTGCGGCAACGTGCCGATCACGCCTTACTCCAATGCGGGTTCCGTTGATATGGGCATCGATGTCGTCAACAACGCCGGCAACGCAAGGGCAGTCATCCTTTCCAACCACGGTGTCATGACCATCGGTCCGACGCTCAAGGATGCCCTGTACTCCGCTGTCTATCTTGAAGAGACCGCCAAGGGCTACCTGGCTGCAAGAGCCTGCTGCCCGGATGGCAAGACCAACGAGATGACCGACGAACAGATACAGACCATGGTCGATGTCTTCAAGTTCTATGGCCAGGGCACACCGACGATCCCGACCGATCTCGTCGATAAGAACAAAGAATAATCCATATCCCCTTTTGATACGATCGATAGATTCGCAAAACACTGCTTATGAACCATAAGCGGTGTTTTGTTTTCAGAGGTACAATTTTTGAAAAACTGTATCGTTTTTGGATCGTATTTTTCCCACTTGTGAATTTTTTAACATATAATTGACTTAATGAATAGAGGTATTGATATGGCTGAAAAAGAAAAAATGAATGCAGTAAACGAGGTCAATGAACTCGTCGAAAACGCCTTAAAAGCACTCGATGAATTCGCATCCTTCGACCAGGAAAAGATCGACTACATCGTCGCCAAGTGTTCCGTTGCCGGACTCGACAACCATGGCGTCTTAGCCAAAGCGGCGATCGATGAGACCAGACGCGGCATCTTTGAAGACAAGGCGACCAAGAACCTGTTTGCCTGCGAATACGTGGTCAACAACATGCGCCATTTAAAGACCGTCGGTGTCATTTCCGAAGATCCGGTCACCGGCATCACCGAGATCGCCGAACCGGTCGGTGTCATCTGCGGCATCACCCCGGTCACCAATCCGACTTCCACGGTATTGTTCAAGTCATTGATCTGTCTCAAGACCAGGAATCCGATCATCTTTGCCTTCCATCCGAATGCGCAGGAATCTTCCAAAGCTGCCGCCATGATCATGAAAGAGAATGCGGAAGCAGCCGGTGCACCGAAAAACTGCATACAGTGGATCGAACATCCTTCCATGGATGCCACAAGTGCATTAATGAATCATCCGGGCGTTGCGACGATCCTTGCGACCGGCGGAAATGCAATGGTCAAAGCCGCTTACTCCTGCGGCAAACCGGCGATGGGTGTCGGAGCCGGCAACGTACCGGCGTACATGAACGCTTCCTGCGATGTAAGGCAGGCGGTCAATGACATCGTCATCTCCAAGTCTTTTGACAATGGCATGATCTGTGCTTCCGAACAGGCAGTCATCATCGATGAGGCGATCTATGATGAAGCGATCGATCTGTTTAAAAAATTCAAGGTCCACTTCCTGAAGCCAGAAGAAAAGAAGAAACTTTCAAAATACATGTTTGGCTATGCCGAAAATGAAAAAGGCTGCGAAAACGCGAAGCTCAATCCGGATATTGCCGGCAAGTCACCGCAATGGATCGCTGAACACTCAGGCATCAAAGTCCCGCAGGATTGCGTGATCTTAGGTGTTCATTGCAAGAGCGTCGGCGAAAAAGAACCGCTTTCCCGAGAAAAGCTTTCCCCGGTCCTTGCCTTCTACAAGTCGAAAGATGAAAATGAAGGCTTTGCGATCGCCGATCAGATGGTCCGCTTCAATGGCCTTGGCCATTCGGCTGCCATCCATTGCAAGAGTCAGGAAATGGCTGACCGCTTTGGCGATAAGATCCCGGCGATGCGCATCATCTGGAACTCACCGTCGACGTTCGGCGGCATCGGCAATGTCTATAACTCTTTCCTGCCTTCCCTGACGCTGGGCTGCGGCAGCTATGGACACAACTCGATCGGCGGCAACGTCTCGGCGATCAACCTCTTAAACATCAAGAAAGTCGGAAAAAGGAGAAACACCGTGCAATGGTTCAAAGTCCCGCAGAAGATCTATTTTGAAAGAAATTCCATACAGTATCTCAAGTCCTGCCGCGATGTAAACAAAGTCTTCATCGTCACCGATACTTCGATGGTCGAATTAGGCTATCTGTCAAGGATCACCGAACAGCTCTATGCGAGAAGGAACAAGGTACAGATACAGTTGTTCTGCGACGTCGAACCCGATCCTGACATCTCCACCGTCAGAAAAGGCGCCAACATGATGGATGTCTTCAAACCGGATACCATCATCGCCTTAGGCGGCGGTTCGGTCATGGATGCGGCAAAAGGCATGTGGTTATTCTATGAACATCCGGAAGTCAACTTCGATGACCTCAAGCAGAAGTTCATGGATATCCGTAAGCGTGCCTTCAAATATCCGGAGTTAGGCAGAAAGACCAAGCTCATCTGCATCCCGACCACTTCCGGCACAGGAAGCGAAGTCACGCCGTTTGCTGTCATCTCCGACAAGGCCAACAACAAGAAATATCCTTTGACCGATTATTCGCTGACGCCGACCGTCGCCATCGTCGATCCGGAATTCACGACAGGTCTGCCGGCCAGGGCAACCGCAATGACCGGTTTGGATGTACTGACCCACGCCATTGAAGCCTATGTCTCGGTCATGGCCAACGACTATACCGACGGCCTTTGCCTCAAGGCGATACAGTTAGTCTTCAAATATCTTCCTAGAGCCGTCAAAGACGGAAGGAACGACCTCGAAGCAAGAGAGAAGATGCACAATGCGGCGACCATCGCCGGCATGGCCTTCGCCAACGCCTTCTTAGGCATGACCCACTCCTTAGCCCATAAAGTCGGGGCACAGTTCCATACCGTCCATGGCTATACCTGTGCCGTACTTTTGCCGCACGTCATCCGCTACAACGGCACGACACCGACAAAGCTCTCGGTCTGGCCGAAGTACAACCACTACTGCGCAGATGAAAAGTACCTCGAGATCGCAAGGCTCATCGGCTTAAATGTCAATACGCCGGAAGAAGGCGTTGAGGCTCTGGCAAAAGCCGTCATTGACTTATGCAAGGAATGCGGCCTGGATCCGAACTTCGAATCCATGGGCATCGATAAGAAAGAATTTGAAGAAAGCATCGACCGCATCGCTGTTCTCGCCTATGAAGATCAGTGTTCGCCAGCCAACCCGCGTGTTCCGATGGTCGAAGATATGAAAAAGATCCTGATGGACTGCTACAGCGGAAACTAAACATTACAAAAGGGAGATCGCAAAGATCTCCCCTGATTTTTATATAGCTTTTTTCTTATCTCTTATCTCATGAACCGGTCGTTTTGCGAAGCTGTCTTGACGACTTTATTTGCCGCAAAGAACAGCACGGCGATGAAGGCGATGAAGATATAGGAACCGTATTGCGATGCGGAAGTCGCAATGTAGTCATATGCCCCATGAATCAGAACCGGAACGATGATCGCTGCGATCTCAAACTGTTTTGACTTGTCCTCAAAGCCGGCAAGCGAATAGAGTTTTGCGGCGGAATAGAAGACACCCATGAAGACACCGAATGCGCCATGTCCCGGAATGGCTGTGAAAGCTCTGACAAAGGCATTGCTCAAACCATAGTGAAGGACATAGGAGATGTTCTCCCACAGCGCAAAGCCCAGAGAGACAAAGACCGCATAGACGATGCCATCGTACAGGCAGTTGAATTCGCTCGATCTCCAGGACGTCCTCTTCAGCATGAAGTACTTGGCACCCTCTTCACTTAAGCCGACGACGACAAAATACAATAAGATCCTGAAACCGATGGACTTGGTATCCATGGCCGAGATCAGAAGATTACTGAAGATCCTCTCCAAGATCAGGGCGATCAAAGAGGAGAAGATGCCTGCCTTGACCAGGGTCCACAGGAAATGGCTTGATTCCTTCTCGAGCCGGTCCATCCGATAGACCTTGACAAGAAGATAGGCAGCCGGGATGACGGCAGCCAGTACAAGGATAAAGTTATATGTCAGTAATGGTGCGAAAAAATAATAGAACATGTATTACCTCCTATCTCTCACACGCTTTCAGGAAACGTGCGAATAATCGTTTTGTGAACGCTTCTTCCTTCATGAGTTCCGGATGCCACTTTAAAGCTAAGATAAAGTGTTTGTCTTTGAGTTCAAAGCCTTCCACCAGGCCGTCGTCCGAACAGGCATTGATCGTCGCATAAGCTTCGACTTTTTCCTTATTCACAACCATGTTGTGGAAAGAGTTGACTTCATAGTCTTTTGATCTGATGAGTTCATGAAGCAGTGTGTTTTCTTTGACATCGATGTGATGGCGATAATCGATATCGTAATGGGCATGGCCTTTTGTACGATCTTCATACGTATTGGAACCTAAGGCTCTCAGGATGTTGTTGAAGCCCGCGCAGATGCCAAGTAAGGGAATATCCTTTCCAATGGCGTAGGCTGCCAGTTTTTCTTCGTAGGCAAAACTGCCGTCTCCGCCCTGCAGGATCAGCCCGTCGCAAAGATCGGCCTGTACATGAAGATCTTCGATCTCTTCCTCACTTAAGATCGTGGGATCACCCAGATCGTTGTCGTTGAAGCTCATCGTCTTTTCACTTGGCGTGAGGATGATGGCGATGCCGCCATTTTTCACGATCAGATAACGCAGATCATCCACCGACTCTTCCCTGTGCCAGTAGTCCTTTTCCTTCTGCGGCAGCATCTTGCCGATGATGCCGATGATCGGTTTTCTTCTGTTTTCCATGTCCATCTTACATTTTATCCTAGATTTTGCTCTGTTGCATATTTGGTGCAGTTTTTAACTATAATGAAACTGTACCCAGATAAAGGAGGTAACTGATCATGAAAAAACTGATAACAGTGCTGATGGCCCTTTTCCTGCTTATGAGCCTCGGTGCATGTGGTAAAAAAGAAGAAAGCAGCGAAGAAGATAACAGTCTTCATTTCACCGTATCTCTTGATACGGGCGATGGAAATCCGCAGGAAATGGAGATCACATCCGAAGTCGGTGAAGGATTCATCGAAAACATCGAAGGTCCAATGTCCCTTATCGTCTCTTCCTATCAGATCGATCAGGGCCAGTTCACCCAATTCAACGACATCAAGCTTGAAGACGGTGCAAAGGTCGAAGTCTACGTCAACGATGAACTCTACACCGGCGATTTGAAAGATCTCAAGATCAAGGACGGCGATTCCATCTCCATCGTTTACAGCCAGCCTGAACAGACGCAAACGGCAACGCAAGAACCTGCGAATGTTCCTGAACAGCCTGCAGTCGATGAAAACGCATCACTTCTTGGCGGCTGGGAGATCTATCAGACCTATGAAGAGCACGTAACAGAAGAACAGAAGAAGATCTTTGAAGAAGCTGCGGCAGAACTTACCGGCGTCGGCTATATGCCGCTTCGCGTCCTGGCGACCCAGATCGTCTCCGGAACCAATTACGCGTTCCTTTGCCAGGGCATCACCGTCACTGCTGCACCGGAGATCAACTACTACGTCATCGTCGTCTATGTACCGTTTGAAGGTGACAACGAGATCAAAGCCATCAACAAGATCGATATCGGCAATATCCAGCTCAAGGAAGAATCTTCCGAAAACATGCTGGGCGGCTGGATGATCATGAAGGCAGATGAAAAGGAAACACTGAGCGACAAGAAAATTCAGGAATCCTTCAAGAAGGCTGCTGAAAAGTGGGTCGGCCTGGATCTCATCCCGATGCAGGTACTCGCTACTCAGCTTGTATCCGGCACCAATTACAAAGCACTGTGCTACGGCACGACCGTTACAGAAAAACCGGCAGGCGATCTCTATATCGTTGACTGGTACGAAGATCTGCAAGGCAATGCATCCATCAGCAAAGTCGAAAGCCTCAACCTGGCTTACTACGTTGCTGGTGAGTAATACTCCTCTCTTACAGACTGCAGTTTCCCAAAGAAGCTGCAGTCTGTTTTCTTTTGTGTCAGATACTTTAACAATGCGATGATATACTGTTGACGTGAGGTGAAACTATGGATCACTATACGCTTAAACTTGCCGGACTGGAACGACAGCTTCCCTATGTCGATATCAATGACGAACTTGCCTATGCATCCTTTGTCGTCATCTCCGATGTGAAGCTCATTGAAGCTGTTACACCTTTGCTTGCAAGCCGCATCAAAGACTGCGATATCCTGATGACCGCCGAAGCCAAAGGCATCGCCTTAGCCTATTCTTTAGCTTCCTATCTCGGGCACAGGGATTTCATCGTTGCCCGTAAATCCATCAAATCCTATATGAAAGATCCGATCTCCGTCTCCGTTAAATCGATCACAACGACGGAGCTGCAGGCACTTTATCTTGACGGCACGGACATCCCGAAGCTTCAGGGCAAGAGAGTCTGTCTGCTTGATGATGTCGTATCGACCGGCGGATCTTTGATCGCCTTGAGCCAGCTTGCGAAGAAGGCCGGCGCCAATGTATGTGCCAATGCCTGCATTCTGGCGGAAGGCGAAGCTGCGGACAGAGATGATCTCATTTATCTTCAGAAGCTGCCCTTATTCAAAAAGACGAAAGGAGGCTATATTGCCTTATGATCGATATCCTGGACTATTTAAGAAACAATGACTATCCCGGAAGAGGGATCTTATGCGGATATGCCAAAGATGAACCCTTCATCGCCTACTTCATCATGGGACGAAGTGAAAACTCCCGCAACCGCATCTTCGTCAAAAACGAGGATGTCCTCTTCACGAAGGCCTACGACGAATCCAAAGTCAAAGATCCGTCATTGATCATCTACAACGCCTTAAGAACATTTAACGATCAGATCATCGTCACCAACGGCGATCAGACCGATACGATCTGTGAATTCCTGGAAGCAGGAAAAAGCTTCAAAGACGCTCTGGAGACCAGGATGTATGAACCAGATGCGCCAAACTTCACGCCGCGTATCTCCGCTTTAGTCGATAAGCAGGGCTATGACATCGCCATCATCAGACGCGAAGGCCATGGCTGCAAACGCGAATACTATCACTATGAAAACAGAAACGGCATCGGCCATTTCATATCCACCTACGACCACAACGGCGATCCGCTTCCATCCTTCTCAAAGGAGCCGATCGAATGTGTGATCGAAGAAGATGAAAACTTCCCGAAAAAGCTCTGGAGAAGTCTAAACGAAGAAAACAAGATCTCGCTTTATGTGAGATACCAGGATAAGGAATACATATTCAACAAGAACGAGGGCGAATGATGAAAGAGATACAGCTCAAATACGGATGCAATCCCAACCAGAAACCATCAAGGATCTATATGGCCGATGGAAGTGACTTGCCGGTAACCGTACTCAACGGAAAGCCCGGCTACATCAATTTCCTCGATGCCTTAAACTCCTGGCAGCTGGTCAAAGAACTGAAAGCTGCCACAGGCATGACCTGTGCCGCTTCCTTCAAGCACGTCTCACCAACCAGTGCTGCCTTAGGAAGAAAGCTCTCCGACAAACTCAAGAAAAGCTGCTTTGTCGACAATATCGAAGGACTCGACGATTCGCCGCTCGCCTGCGCCTACGCCAGGGCGAGAGGAACGGACCGCATGTCCTCCTTTGGCGATTTCATCGCCCTTTCCGATGTCTGCGATCTGACGACCGCAAAGCTCATCAAGCGGGAAGTCTCCGACGGCGTCATCGCCCCGGGCTATGAGGAAGAAGCGCTTGAATTGCTCAAGACCAAAAAGAACGGCAACTACAACGTCATACAGATCGATGAAAACTATGTCTGTGCACCGATCGAGACCAAGATGGTCTACGGCATCAGCTTTGAACAGGGACACAACGACTTAAAGATCGATGAGACGCTTTTACAAAAGATCGTCACCAGAAACAAGGAGCTTCCGGATGAGGCAAAACGCGATCTGATCGTTTCTTTGATCACATTGAAATATACCCAATCCAATTCCGTGGTCTACGCCTATGATGGCCAGGCCATCGGTGTCGGGGCCGGCCAGCAGTCAAGGATCCATTGCACAAGGCTGGCTGGCAACAAGGCCGATACCTGGTTCTTGAGGATGCACGACAAGGTGTTGAACCTGCCGTTTAAAAAGGAGATCTCAAGAGCGGACCGCGACAATGTCATCGATTCCTACATCAACAA
>DESX01000046.1 GCA_002362065.1 Solobacterium sp. UBA3303 | reverse complement strand
CCTGCCATGCGACTTCCATGATGAAACGCACAGCCATGCGCGTATCCTTGTTTGCACCGCAATACGCATCGACTACAAACAGCCTTTTTCCGGAGAGCTGCTTCTTTGCGAGTTGCTTGACATATTCAAATGTCTTTTCTTCCATCGGATGATTATCATTCGGATAATCAGCGCTTGTCCACCAGACAGTATCTTTGGAATTTTCATCCATGACGATATACTTGTCCTTTGGCGAACGACCGGTATAAATGCCAGTCATGACATTGACTGCTCCTAATTCAGTCAATTGTCCCTTTTCGAAGCCCTGCAGTTCAGGCTTCATTTCCTCTTCAAAGAGAGTTTCATACGACGGGTTATAAACGATCTGCGTCGTATCGGTAATACCGTATTTACTAAGATCGATATTCAAATCTACGATCCCCCTTCTAAAGCTGTCAAAAAAACAGCATTCCCTTTTATTGTAGCAAAAGCGATACTTTTGTTTGTACAAATAACTCCGTATTTTTAAACATTTCTTGCGATATTTTTTATGTTTTTGAAAATACTTTCATCACTTTTCTGCTATCGCACAAAAAAAGCAGCGTTCTCTCAGGAACACTGCCTGTAAATTGTAAGTTGATTTAGCAATCAGCTCTTGAAATATCTGAATAATCGCGAGCCATTGACCTTGAGCTGTCTTAAAGATACGGTACCCTCTTTCAAGCCGTTCAATACAGCCTCATAGTCCTTTTTGGAGCCCGGCATGAATAAGCTGTGGCTTGAAGCGGCAACTTTTGCGGCATCCGGACCTGGATACTTGGCATCCTTTGAAAGCATATTGGTGGCAACCACCCAGTCAGTCATCAGAATGCCTTCATAAGCCCATTCTCTTCTTAAGATGTCACTACACAATCCCTTATGTTCTGAAGTATGGATGCCATTCAAAAGATTATAGGAAGACATCACGGCATAAGGTTTTTCTTTTCTAATGCAGTATTCAAATCCACGCAGATAGATCTCTCGCATTGCCCTTTCCGAGACCATCGAGTTGTTTCCATAGCGGTTGGTCTCCTGGTTGTTGGCCGCATAATGTTTGATGGTAACACCTTTTTGTCTGTGGGCCTGTACGCCTTTTGTGATCGCTGCAGCCATCACGCCGGAAACCAACGGATCTTCGGAGAAATATTCAAAGTTTCTTCCGCAGAGCACATCCCTGTGAATGTTGAGCGCCGGCGCCAGCCAAAGATCGACACCATAGATCTCCATCTCCCTGCCAACGATATCACCCAGGCAGCATGCAAGATCTTTGTTGAAACTCTGGGCGATCGCCGTTCCGATCGGGATCGCCGTACACCACTGTTCAAAGACTTCCGCGCCTTTCGGAAGCTTCGAAGAACGGCTCATGAACCATTTGATGACGCCCGGCATAAAGTCGAATATCGTTTCCGGGATCGGCGAACCGATGGAATGAATGCCCTTCTTATCGCGGTAATACTGTTTCGAGATCCTTAAACCTGCTGGACCATCAGACATGACGATATTCTTTAAGCCCTTGTCTTTGAAGATGTCCGAGCTTTCACCCGCTGCCCCGGCCACACTCATTGCCGCATTGCCAATGACACTCAAGAGTCCGCCCTTTGGATCGAAGGCGCCGATATTCAGCATCGCCAGCTTATCCGCATCGGCATTTTCAAGCTCCGCACAGATCTCATCTTTTTTATCATAATCGACGGTTTCGGTTTCCACGCAGGATGGATCCAGGACAAATCTTAAAACATCCGGATCAGCCTTTTCATATGTTCGTTCAATGACAAGATCCTTGAAATCCGTTTCCCCTAAACAGTTCTTTGTGACCAGCGTGATCAGATCTTCCTTGACTTCAATGACAAGAGCCTGTTTTGTATCGACAGAGGAAGTTCCGACCCTTACGATGTAATCCCCTTTTTCAAGAACATAAGAATGATTCTTTGTGTCATAGGATGCGAAATCTTTCAGATCAAAGCTCAGACGCAGTTCTTCACTTTCTTTCGGCTTTAATTCCTTCGTCTTTTCAAAAGCACAAAGTTCCTGATAAGGCTGATCGAGCCTTCCCTGCGGCTTGGATACATATAACTGTACGACTTCCTTGCCCGCATAAGTATCACTTGTATTGGTCACTTTGACACTGACTGTGACTTTGCTATGAACAAAATCAGCTTTTTCGATCGCATACGTGAAATCCGCATAGCCTAAGCCATAGCCAAACGGATACAAGGCCCTCTTTCCAACGGAATCAAAATAACGATAACCGACATAGATGCCTTCCTTATAGCGGGTGTCATCCTTTTCGCCAAACTGTCCTTCATGACAATAATTCTCATAGGCATCCCAGGTCGTCGAAAGCTTGCCGGACGGATAGAGATTTCCCAAAAGGATGTCAGCAAGGGCATTTCCGGTCTCCACACCCAGCTGTGACAAAACAAGGATGTTTTCAACTTCATTTACTTCACTCAGATCCACCGGACCACCGGCATTGATCACCAGCATGAACCTGTCATACTTTTCCTGCAAAGAAAGGATATCCCTGATCTCCGTCTCACTCAGTTTGAAATCGCCTCTTGCCGGCTTGCGGTCGTTTCCTTCGCCCGAGATCCTCGACAAGACGTAGACGGCCGTGTCGCACTCTTTTTTATTCTCAAGTTCATAGTCACCTTCCGTCATGACTCTGCCCATAGAGGTAACAATCGCGTTGGTATGGGTCTTTTTGGCGATCTGTCTGATCTCCTTGATGAACGCTTCCTTAAAGCCTTTCCTGATCTCATCGTACTGATCGAGCCAGGACTTCGTCAGTACATTGAAGCCCTTGTTTTTGAGTCCCTCTTCGCAATTGACGAAGAAGCGCGAATTGACTTCACCTGATCCGGTACCGCCCTTGATGGTCAGCCTTCCGCCGTTTCCATACAGTGCGATATCGCCTGCCTCTTTCAATGGAAAATCGTTGTTTTTCTTTAACAGTACGACAAATTCTCCCATATGGGGATAGATCGTTTCAAGATGCTCTTTTTCGTGTTGCAGCAATTCCATAATGGCCTCTTTCTATTGATGATCAAAAATCGTTTTCTACTCTTTTATGATATCATCCACCCTTTGATTCATCTTCTTTCTTTTTCGCTTTTCTTATCCGAAATTCGTCATCTGTTTCATTTTCCGTAAAAGAAAAAAAAGGACCGAAGTCCTTTCATCTCTTATTACAGGATCGTGCAGATCAGTTTTGTAATAAACGCAAAGATCCAAGCCACCAGACATTGCCAGAAAGCGATGCCGATCGCCCACTTGTTTCCAAGCTCCCGTTTCATTGCCGCAATTGCCGCAACACAAGGTGTGTAAAGAAGCGAGAATACTAAGATCGTTGCAGCGGAAGTCGTATTGAAGACTTCTGCGATCTTTGTGCCAAAGGAAACTTCAAGTGTTGCCACAACGCTCTCCTTCGCCATAAAGCCGCAGACCAGGGATGTCACGATGCGCCAGTCACCAAGTCCCAGCGGTTTAAAGATAGGTACCAGGAAGCCAGCGATCGTCGCCATGATCGATTCCGATGGCACAGATACCGGATTGAGTCGGATATCAAAGCGCTGCAAAAACCATACGGCGATCGTTACCACTAAGATCACACTGAATGCCCTGGTGATGAAATCCTTGGACTTGTCCCAGAGCAGACGCAAAACATTCTTCGGACCCGGCATACGGTAATTTGGCAGTTCCATGACAAACGGGACGGCCTTGCCGGTAAAGATGGAATTCTTCATGATCAGAGCCATCAGGATCGCAACGATGATACCCAATAAGTATAAGCCGATCATCACAAAGCCGGCCTTGCCCGGGAAGAATGCGTTGGCAAAATACGCGTAGATCGGAAGCTTTGCCGAACAGCTCATAAACGGCGTCAGCAGGATCGTCATATAACGGTCTCGTTTACTCGGCAAAGTCCTTGTCGCCATAACGGCAGGTACGGTACAGCCAAAACCGATCAGCATCGGTACGATACTTCTTCCCGATAAGCCGATCTTTCTTAAGAGCTTATCCATGAAGAAGGCAACTCTGGCAATATAGCCGCTGTCTTCCATGATCGAAAGAAAGAAGAACAGAGTCACAACGATCGGGAAGAAACTAAGTACGCTTCCTACACCCTGAATGATTCCTTCGGAGACCAAAGACATGACCGTCTCGTTGACCCCGACTCTTTGAAGTCCCGCGATCAAAAGATCGCCAAGATGGCCGATCCAGACTTCCAGGATCCTCTGTAAGAACGGCCCGATAACATTGAAGGTCAGTAAGAAGACGATGCCCATAACTAAGATGAAACAAGGGATCGCCGTCCATTTGCCGGTCAGCAGTGTATCGATCTTTTCCGAACGGATCCTCTCTTTTGATTCCTTGGGTCTGGTGATCGTGGCTTCGCAGACTTTTTCAATGAAGTCAAAGCGCATATCAGCGATCGCAGCTGAGCGATCCATGCCGCTTTCCTTCTCCATCTGCAGGATAACGTGTTCCAGGGTCTCCAGTTCGTTTTGTTCAAGCTGCAGTTTTTCTAAGACCAGCTTGTCATTTTCAATGACCTTGGTCGCCGCAAAACGCTTCGGAAGGCCTGCTTTCAGGGCATGGTCTTCAATGATCGATTCCACCGCATGGATGGCCCTGTGCACGGCTCCATCGTGGTCTTTCGGATCGCAAAAGTCCTGAACTTTCGGTCTTTCCTGGTATCTTGCAACATGGATGGCGTGTGAGACGAGTTCATCAACACCTTCGTTTTTGATCGCGGAGATCGGAATGACCGGTACACCTAAAGCTTCCTCCATGCCGTTGAGGTCGATGGCACCGTTATTGCCGGTAAACTCATCCATCATGTTCAGGGCAATGACCATCGGTGTATTCATTTCCAGCAGTTGCATCGAAAGATACAGATTTCGTTCGATGTTGGTCGCATCGACGATGTTGATGATGCCTTTCGGCTTTTCATCAAGGACGAAGCTTCTCGAAACGATCTCTTCGGAAGTGTACGGGGACATCGAATAAATGCCCGGCAGGTCGGTGATCAATGTATTGGGATAACCGCGGATCGCGCCATCCTTGCGGTCCACCGTAACACCCGGGAAATTGCCTACGTGCTGGTTGGAACCGGTCAGCTGATTGAATAAGGTCGTCTTGCCGGAGTTCTGGTTGCCGACTAAGGCAAATGTCAGAGTTTCCTCTTCCGGAAGCGGGTCTTCGTTTTCCTTGTCGTGATATTTTCCTTCTTCACCAAGGCCCGGATGTTCATGATCTGAGATGGTCTCGATGCGCTTATGTTTGTTTTTGCGTTCGCTGATCTTTTCGATCACTATTTTTTCCGCGTCTTCAAGACGAAGCGACAATTCATAGCCATGGATCTGCAGTTCCATCGGATCACCAAGCGGCGCAAATTTGACTAAGGTGAGTTCTGCGCCAGGTATGACGCCCATGTCTAAAAAGTGCTGGCGTAATGCGCCTTCTCCGCCAACACTCAGTATCCTGGCATGTTCATTGATCTTAAGATCTTTTAAAGTGATTCTTTCTTCTTTCATAAAACTACATATGAAGTATATTCAACAAGAGGATCCAGGCCAGTCCGTAATAGGAGATGACGGCGATCAGGTCGTTGATCGTCGTGATGAATGGTCCGGATGCGACAGCCGGGTCGATGTGGATCTTGTCGAATACGATCGGAACTGTCGTTCCGACAAAGGAAGATACCAGCATCGCCACCAGTAAGGCGATACCGACACAAGCCGATACCGCAAAAGAGAATAACGGCGGATACTTCTTGAAAATATAGATGTACAAGCCGATAAACACGAAGGAAGCAAGGCCTAATAACAAGCCATTGAAGAAGCCGACACGCATTTCCTTCAAAACAAGACGGATCTTGTCTTTCGTGGATACTTCTTCATCCATCAGAACACGGATCGTGACAGCCAGCGATTGCGTTCCGACATTACCAGCCATGTCTAACACTAAAGACTGGAAGCAGACGATGATCGCGATCTCCTTGACGACATTTTCAAAGATGCCGACGACTGCCGATACGCCGATGCCAAGTACCAGCAGGGCCGCAAGCCATGGAAGTCTTTTCTTCATCGACTGGATGAGCGGTTCGTCGAGGTCTTCCTGGGAAGAAAGACCACCGAGTTTTGCATAGTCATCGGAGATCTCTTCATCGACCGTCTCAATGATGTCGGTGGATGTGATGACACCTAAAAGATGTTGCTGCTGGTCAAGGACTGGCAGGGAGTTTTCCGAATAGTTACGGATCTCATCGAGACAGTCTGCGATCTTTTCATGATCATACAATACCGGGAAGGAAGTGATGACAAGCTCCGTGAACTTATCGGATTCTCTTGCCTTGATCAGGTCTCTTAAGTCGACAACACCGCAGAACAGGCCATTGGAATCGACAACATACAAAGTATCGATATTGTCGTTGTCTTCCGATTGCCTGATAAGTTCACGCATCGCCTGTTTGACCGTATATAAGATATTCAATTTGATGAAGTTTGTAGTCATCAGGGAGCCGAGTTCATCATCATCGTACGACTGAATGAGACGGATCTCTTCCTCGACCTTGTCATCCATCTTTTCCAGCAGTTTTTCCTCGATCGTATCATCGATCTGATCGAGAAGGTCTACCGCATCATCGGTATCCATCTCTTCGACGATCTTGGCTGCTTCATTGATGCTTAATTCTGCCAGATAGACATCGACATCGTCTTTTAAATAGGAAAAGACTTCACCGGTCCTCTCCGGTCCGATGATATGATACAGCTTTCTTCGTTCATCTTCATTCAACTCTTCAAGAGTCTCGGCGATATCATTGTCGTGATAATCCTCCAAGGCCAGCCTTAAAGCATCATCGCTCATATCTGAACGTAAAAAGCTGATGATCTCTTTGATATTATTGTTCTGGTTCAATTCCATGTTCATATCTGATTTCCTTCTTTCCTTTTTTCAATATGAACTTCGGATACTGACTTTATCGGCTCATGTACAGCGAAAAGCCATATCTCAAGTTCATCTTATCGTTGCTACATCGCGGTATACTTTGACTTTCCACTGTTTCTTTACTCCTTTAGCTCCATTTATTATAAGCCATATCCTGCAACACGAGCGCACAAAAAAACTTCCCTGCGGAAGTTTTTAACTAATGTGTCTTTTCTTCAAATCTGACTTTGATCAGACAGGTCTGAATGATGTTGAGTCCCAGCAAAAGAGACATCTGCGATACGATCGCTGAATTGCGAACAAGCTCGTTGCCTCCCGGATAGGTGTAGAAGGAATGATCCGGATCGATCAGGCCTTTGAGATCATCCACCGTTGATACAAGGATGCTGATGGCCTTTGCCTTGCATATTTTTTCAAGCAGTTCAAGATCCACATTCTTTTTCCCGGCTGTGACGATCAATACCGCATCTTTCTCATCCATTGAAGCAGTCAGATGATCCAGGTCTTTCTGATCTTTGATCCGGACCGGTTTGCGGTCGATCTGGGTCATGCGGTCAATGAAGAAACCCATCTCATTTTCGATCTCCGGACTGGAATACAGATAGATGTTCTTCGCTTCATGCAAAGCCTTTACGATATCCTCGATCTGATTGGCATCGATCGAAGCGATACAGTTATCAACGATCTGTTTGGACATCACGCCGATCTTCTGCACGAACTCATACAAAGAGTCACTGTCCATGAAGAACTTATTGTTTATGATCGGATCATTGTCGTCAAGATGAATCTTTTCCAGCTGCAGAGCGATCGAAAACTCCCTGTAATTGGAACAGCCTACCTTGCGGTATAAACGGATGACACTTGGTTTGGAAACATAAGAAGCCTTTGCAAGGTCCTGCAAAGACAAGCGGTATACATTATCGATATTGTTGAGTATATAATCAGCCAGCGATGATTCTGCTGAAGTGAAGTTTTCTTTTTTCTGTAATTTCTCGATCAGATTCGTCCTATTTTCCATAATTTCCTACAATAAATATATCGGAAATTAAGATTTCTGATCGATTTCAAGGGTACTTTTGTACCGATAGTAAAATATTTTTTTCAATATTTTCTGTAAACTTTTTCAGGAAAGAACGTACAGGATCTGCATGTTTCATTCATCAAAATAACGAAATCTGCACTTATCAATAGTCTTTCAGAGAATAGCCTCCGTTTTTTCATTGCGTCTCTAAAATTCAATACGCATTGTTGATGGATAAACAAATTGTTCAACCCGCTGTTACATATCGTCAGCACCGAAATTAATCTCAAAAAAGGACTTTTGTCCTCGCTGTTTTCCATGATGAAACTTACGGAAAATTAATTGAGTGTATACCAGAAGAACCAGATGCTCATTCGTCATTTTATAACATGTTTCAAGCTATTAGCATTCAAATCTATGTTTTTGAGTGTATTTAAATTGCATTAAATTTCACGCTCATTTCCACGGTTTTTCTGCGGATTTGTCAGTAGCATGTAGTGTTTCAATATGCTTTTTATCATATTATGTATTAACATCATTCAATCTGATTCCGATTATTACAATGACGTTGAGGAAAATTTGGATATGCTTTAATTAAAGCATTAGTGCCAAAATTTGGCACTAATTATGGCACTATTATTTGTAGAAAATAAAAGCCGTCATATTATCGACAGCTTTAAAGTTCTTATGGTGGAGCTTACGGGAGATTATTATTGAGAATTTCAGCCATCCTAGATGCATATTCGTAAAGAAACGGTTGCTAATAAGACCAAATCATGCCATTGAGTGCATTTTAATGTATCTAAATGTACTCACTTTTTTATCATATTCCACGGTTTTTCCATGGATTACTGAATTAACCCGATATGCAATTTGATTATTCTATTTTCTTTTTGTTATCTTTTACCAAGTATCGTTATCTTGACGTAATACATGTATCTTTTCATCATCGCCATATAAGAATTCAACTGGATGGGGCACAATCCCTTTAGATAAATCATTATAGAAATCTATAAACTGATTTTGATATTTTTCTAGACACTTTATGATTTGCTTTTTTTCTTTTCTACTAAAATATTTGTCCCAGTTATCTTTTCCGTCACGAATTTCTAAACTTGATAAATAAAATACTACGACATTATCACCTTTACAATTAGATACATGAATATGGGGGCTTTCTAGATGATTTTTCTCTGATGATGGAATATATATTTTCAATTTATCATTTATATATTCAGAACCACCAACTCCGCCATAGCAATAATCTACGTTTACATTCTTTTTATCGATGTTGTTCAATTTTATGAATAAAAGAAGATTAAAATCATCAATAGCGGTTATTTTTATCCCATTTATATCAAAATGACAAAATCTTTTACATGTTGTTTTTTCCTTTTCCAATGTCTTTACAACATCGTCAAAGAAAGGAAACAAATCCTCTATAACCGTCTTCTCATTAGCTAAGTATTCTGCCACGACATATTTTATCGTTTCATTTCCAGTGCTACCACCGGTATGGTTAATATTGAAGATTAGCTTTTCCATTTTTTGTAAATCTCGCCTTAATCAAAAACATAAATATGAACAATGATTCTATATTATCAAAATATCGTTGGAATTTATAAATTCTATAGCAATTTCCAACGATATTTTGTTTTTTATATTTTGTTTTTTGTTTCTATCTCCAAAAAAGTAAGAAATCTGATCTGCTGATAGAGATTCTTGAATACTCTAAACATGATCTGATCTTTGCGGATTATGATGGAAAGCCATTTTCATCAGAAGATCTCAGTGATTATCTTTATCGGGTCTCCAAATCATGTGGATTCAAAGTCTATTCTTTACTGATGAGAAAGTCCTTCTCCGCTGATCTGTATAGGGAAGGTGTCAATCCGGCGATTACAAAGAGGCTGATGGGACATAAGAAAGAAGACATGTCCTTAAATGCCTATGCCAGTGCCGGAAAGGAAGAACTCATCAATACGACCGCAAACAGAAAATATAAAAAGTAACAATTACACATTTTCCACGGATTTTTCCACGGATAAGAAAAAACCGCTTGTTTATCAGCGGTTTCAAAGTTCTTATGGTGGAGCTTACGGGATTCGAACCCGTGACCTCCTCCATGCCATGGAGGCGCGCTTCCAGCTGCGCTAAAACCCCTTTTCCTATCTACTACTATAGCATATCATACGAATTCAAAACAAAAAACCTATGCCTTCCTGTATAATAGTTTTTGTTATGAACTTTAAAAACCTACCAAAACAAAAGCTTATTCGTATAATCGCCATATTAGGCTCATGCCTTTTGCTGGCACTGCTCTATCTGGGTGGTTTTCTGTATTATTCGTCCCATTTCCTGCCGGGAACCTATATCAATGATGTCGATGTATCAAAAAAGACCTTATCTGAAGCAAATACCCTTCTGAAAGATCTGTCTCCCTATATCGATGTCATTGAGCTTGATAAAAACGAAGAACCGGTCACAGACCGCGTCGACCTCAGAAAAGTCAGTGATAGCATCAGCTATGATGCATCAAAGATCCTGAGCGATCAGGATAAGATCTCCTGGTTCATCCCTTCGGACAAGCATCTGATCTGCAACAAGATATCCGGATCCTACACCAAAGCTAAGATCAAATCGGTTATCCAGGGCTTCTACTTCCTGAACAAAGAAAATATCGTGATGCCTCAGGATGCGACCCTGGTCATCGAAAACAACAAAGTCGTACTGAAATCAGAGATCAACGGCAACTGCATCGAAGAAAAAGCCGTAATCAACAGGATCGACGAAGCGATCAAAGATTACTTCAGCGGCAACGGCACAGGAAAACTGGATCTGTCCGATTCCTATGCGAAGCCTTTGATCAAAGCAGATGATCCTTCCTTTGAAGGAAAACCTGAAATCTATCAGAAAGCACTTGATAAAACAGTAAACATCAAAATCACAGATGATCGAACGATCGCGCTAAATAAAGACAAACTGTGTGGATTGCTGAAGTTTGAATCCAGCGAGCTCACAGTCGATCAGGATAATCTTACACAGTTTATCCACGACTTCTATGAAGAATATAAAAATGAGGAAAGCAACTACATCGATCGCTCTGCCTTGCAGAATGATCTGAGCAAGTCTTTGCTCAGCGACAGCGATCAGAACGTCAGTGTCTCCTGGACAGATAAGGCCAACAGCGGACGCATCGAAGTTGAGATCCTGAAACAAAGCTTATACTACTACGAAAACGATACACTGATCTTAAGTTCACCGATCGTATCGGGAAATCCTGAGATCACAGATGAAACACCACACGGCAATTTCGAGATCCGCAGGATGTCAGAAGACTCCTACCTGATGGGAAGAGATTATCTTGAACACGTTGACTTCTGGATCGGATTTGACCCGTCCGGCCGTGTATATGGCTTGCATGACGCCTCCTGGCGTAATGAATTCGGCGGTGATATCTACCTTTACGATCCATCAAGAGGCTGCGTCAACATGCCTACCGACAAAATCACGATCTTGTTTGATTACGTCGATATCGGCACACCAGTTTACATTCATGACTAAAACAGACAGATATACTGTCTGTTTTCATTCCAGTCCGTTTTTGAAACGTTCCATCATCTCATTGGTCAAAGAATACCGCTTTGGCTGCAGAACGATGTCTTCCCGCTTTACCCATTCCGCATACTTTAATTCATGGTCATCCATATGGATCGTATCATCTCCATCCACTTCACAATAATAACCAGCCAGTATATCAGCAGCGATGCCCCAGGGCTGCGATTTATAATAGCGGATGTTTTTGACACGGATCCCAGCCTCTTCCATAACTTCTCTTTCCACGGTTTCTTCCAGTGTTTCGCCAAACTCCGTAAAACCGGCAACCAGGGCATTGTGGGCAAAACCGCTCTTGTATTTTGTCAATAAAAGTTTATCTTTATTCTTTACACCGATGATGACTGCCGGATTGATGCGGGGATAGACATGATTCCCACAGAACGGACAGACCATCGCCCGCTCGGTCTCATCGTGTTTCATCTGTTTGCCGCAAGCCCCGCAATACCTGCTTGAGCTATACCAGACGTATAGATGAAAAGCACTGTAGGCCGCAAAGATATCCAGATTCTCTTTTAATTCCAGAGCCATGAGATCACGCATGGAATAGAGCTTATAATCTTCAGCCACATCCTTTTCCATCATCAGAAAGTACTTTGTCTCGTCAACAGAAAAGATATAGATGACATCCTCCTGACCATTATATGCAGGATAGATCAGCCTTTGACTGTCCTCATCATATCTTGCGAATATGTCTCCATTTTTAAAACACATCAAAACCGAATCTCTGTCCGGTTTTTCCTTCTTATATGCGTTATTGAATCTATGCCCGTTTAATTCCTGAATCATCATAGCGATAAGCCCTCGTTTTCCAATAAGTGATCGATCCTTATCGGTTCTATCATTTTACCATCCACAAAATAATAATACATATTTTATAAACAAAAACCTGTCTTCAACCGACAGGCTTAACAGACAAATGGTGGAGAATACAGGACTTGAACCTGCGACATCACCCCTGTGAAGGGCGCGCTCTCCCAACTGAGCTAATCCTCCATGCCTCTATTATAATACCTATTTATTAAAAAGACTACCGGGGAGGACCCCGGTAGTCTTAGAGGATCGCTTGATTAAGCAGTTACTGCCTGGCCTTCAGCCTTGTTTGCTTCATCTTCATCGTCCTTATCTTTCTTTTTGTTTCTTGTAAGATAAGCGATCAAGAAGTTAGCCAGCAGGATGAGGACCATAGCCAGCGTATACTTATCAGTCCAGATCATCTTGTTTCTCATATCTTCTGTGAGAATGAAGAAGATCACGGAACCGATCGCAGGAATCAGACCTAAGAACTTCGATTTCTTTCTCTTGTTCTCTTCGTCTTCTTCCTCTTCAGCATTTTCTTCTCCAGAAGCAGCCATTCTTGTAACCTTAGCTTCTTCTGTCTTAGCCTCTTCCTCTTCTTCATCATCTTTCTTCTTTCTGAAGAACGTGATGATCATACCAGCTGCTGTCAGGACTGTACCAATGGATGATAACAGGTTGAGCAGTGCCCAGTACTTCTCAGGTTCAGCCTCAGGCGTTGGTTCATCATCGATGATCTCAGGCTCTGGTGCTGGTTCCGGAGTTGGCTCTGGTTCAGGTTCCGGAGTTGGTTCCGGTTCAGGTTCTGGACCTGGTCCTGGAGGAGTCGGAGGTGTAGGAGGAGTCGGAGGAGTCGGCGGCGTTGGAGGAATCGGAGGTGTAGGAGGATCCGGAGCATATGTAACTCTTAATGTTCCGAGATTTTCTTCTACGATCTCGTAATTGGATTCCTTAGCGGAGCCATCCCATGTGATTTCATAGGTGTTCTTGCTGGATCCGACTCTTGTCTGAGAACCGGTTGTAACGATTGTCAGTGTTTCGCCGTTGACAAGTCCTTCCACTGTGACTTCGGAATTTGTGAGAGGTCTGCCAGTGTAAGCTCTTGTTGCCGATCCGGTAGTGATCGTTAATGGAGCCTTTGTGATGTTGTAAGTTCTGAGAACTGTACCTTCATAGTTTCCAATACCCTTTACGGTAATGGTGACTTCACCAACGTTGACTACATCATCTGAATAAGTGATTTCGAAGTCTTTGCCTTCAACCAGCTGCTTGCCTGTCTCTATTTCAGTAACAGTGACCGGCTGTTTCTGTTCTTTGCCGTTGTAGACAACATCTTCAGGTTGTGAAACATCGAATTTGTTTTCATCTTCAATGTTTGCCTTAGTGACTGTCAGAGTACCGATCGATTCGCTGATGATCTCGTAGTTGGATTCTTTTGCAGTACCATCCCAGGTTAATGTGTAGGTATTGTCGCTAGATCCAGCCTCAGTCTGAGAACCAGTTACCGTGAAGGTAGCTGTTTCACCATTGACTAAGCCAGTGAGTTCACCGTCTGCTGTCAATGCAGTACCATCGTAAGTCTTTTCTGCAGATTCCGTAGTGATCGTTAATGGAGCCTTTGTGATGTTGTAAGTTCTGAGAACTGTACCTTCATAGTTTCCAATACCCTTTACGGTAATGGTGACTTCACCAACGTTGACTACATCATCTGAATAAGTGATTTCGAAGTCTTTGCCTTCAACCAGCTGCTTGCCTGTCTCTATTTCAGTAACAGTGACCGGCTGTTTCTGTTCTTTGCCGTTGTAGACAACATCTTCAGGTTGTGAAACATCGAATTTGTTTTCATCGGAGATATCCGCTGCAGTGATGGTAAGCTTGCCGTCTGTAACATTGAACTTAACTGTGAAGTTGTCGTTATTGTTAGCGAACTGGTTCTCTGCCAAACCCATCGGATATTCACCTTTGTCTGTGCCTGTTACGAGTGCTTCGCCGGAGAAAGTGAAGTATTCTTCTTTGTAAAGTTCTTCAGAGATCTTCACATCGAAGCCTTTTGCTTCATGTTCTTCGCCGTCGTATACGTATTCGGCTTCGTGTCCTGTGATCGTAACTTCAACTTCTAATGGAGTGATCTCCATTTCGCCATCTTCTACGATCTCAAATACAACTGTCTTGAAATTCTTGTTTTTGTTAGAGAACTGCTCTGCGCTGAGTCCCATCGCTGTCTTACCAACGTCAGTTCTCTTTGCTTCTGCATTTCCGTTGAATTCGATATCTTTATCGACATCGAATAATTCATTGTTTGATTCAGCTACATAACCCGTTGCCTTGTGCTCTTTGCCGTCATATACTTTACTGTCTTTGTTACCTTTGATCGTAACTCTGACATCGATCGGCTCGATTTCCTGGTAACCATCGGTTACATCGAAGCTGACATTGAAGTTCGGATTTGTGTTTTCGAACTGTTCTGCACTCAGACCCATTTCGGTCTTGCCGTTTTCAGTTCTTGAAGCTTTTGCAGTACCTGTGAACTTAATATAGTCTTCCAGATACAGCTTTTCGCTTATTTCTACATCATATCCTTCTGTTGTGTGTTCGTTTCCGTCATAGTCATTTGTGTTTGTATGACCCTTGATCGTAACGGTTACCTCTAAAGGAGTGATATCCAGCTGTCCATCATCGATGTTGAACTTGACGATTAGGTTATTGTCGTCGTAGCTGAAATCTTCCTCTTTGAGACCCATCGGATAATTGCCGGCATCTGTTTTAGAAACAGAATCTGTACCCTTGAATCCGATCTTTTCTTCATTGAACAATTTGCTTTCAGATGAAGCTGTGTAGCCGGAAGCAGTCTTTTCTGCTCCGTCATATACAAATTCTTTCTTGTCGCCGACGATACTGATTTCGATGTTTGCCTTATTGATGACCAGCTGACCGTCTGTAACTGTAAATGTTACTTCAAGATTCTTGTCATCATATGAGAAACCATCTTCATCAAGATTCATCGGATACGTTCCTGCATCGATCTTGCTTACGAGAGCCTGACCGTTGTAAGAAACCTTATCCGGATCAAACAGTTCATTTTCACAAGTTGCTTTATAGCCTTCAGCTTTATGACTTGCGCCATCGTAGTTGAATTCCTTCTGATCGCCTGTGATCTGAACAGTGATCTTTGCTTGATTGATAACTAATTCACCATCTTCTACAGTGAATGTCGCATCAATATTCGCATCATTGTAACTGAATTGTCCTTCAGCAAGGCCCATAGGATAGGTTCCTGCTTCAGTCTTCTTAACTTCAGCTCTTCCAGAGAATACGATCTTGCTTTCATCGTATAAGTCATGATCACAGTATTTCGTATATCCGGAAGCAGTCTTTTCTTTTCCGTCGTAAGTGAATGTTTTCTTGTCGCCTTCGATCGCGATCGTGATCTTTGCTTTTTCGATCACCAGTTCGCCATCTGTAACTTCAAATCTGACATTCAGGTTGTCATCTTTGTAGCTGAACTGTTCTGCAGCCAGACCCATCGGGTAAGTGTCTGCATTCGTTTCAGTGATTTCAGCAGTTCCGCTGAAGCTGATCTTCTCCAGATCGATCAAAGTGCTTTCCGTAGTAGCTTCATAGCCTTCTACAGTATGTTCTTTGCCATCAAAAGTAACAGTGTCTTTGTTACCTGTGATCGTGATCACGACTTCGATCGTTTTGATCTCCAGTTCACCATCTGTAACTTTGAATTCGACATCAAAGTTCTTGTTGTTGTTGGTAAACTGTTCTGCTGCCAAGCCCATCGGATACTTGCCGACAGCCGTACCTTTTGCGACAGCTGATTCAGGAGCAGTGAAGTCATCTTCCGTGTATAACGGATTGCTGATAACTACATCATAGCCTTCAACCTTCTGTTCAGCACCGGTATAATCCTTGGAGTCTTTATGACCGGTTATCGTAACGGTAACTTTCAGCGGAGTGATCTCCAGGCTGCCGTCTGTAACTGTAAGGCCCGTCTCGTTATCGTATACATAGTCTCCTGCAGTGACTGTAAAGTTTTCCTTTGCCAGTCCCATCGGATATGTACCGACATTCGTGCCTTTTGCAACTGCTTCGCCGCTGTAAGATACACTTACGCCTTCCGGAGCAGTCGTAGTCGGTTCAGCATCACCAAGCGTATACTTGATCGTATATCCGCTGACCTGCTGTTCCGAGCCATTGTATACTTTGGAATCTGTATTGCCTACGACCTCGATCGTAAGTACAGGAACCCATTTCGCATACATTGCATGATGCTGTGTTCCGTCACCGACCAGGTTTTCATCACACGCAACCTGCGTAATTTCTGTAGTTGTGCCGTTTAAGTAATACTTGCCATCCTTATATTCAAGATACAATCCAGTCAGATCCGTTGTTTTTCCTTCTTCTTCGATTCCACGGATCCATCCCTTGAATACGTAACCAGGTCTGCTTGGCGCTGCAGGGATATCCACTGCTTCATTGATCTTGATATCTTTACTCTCAGCAACTTTGCCGCCATCGTAGTTGTTATACCAGTTGATAAAGGTCAATATTTCTTTATCTTTTTCGATATAAATTGCTTTGATTTGAACAGTGTAAGTGTATGTTCCTTTTGGATCTAATTCATCTTTGGAAACGACATTTCCATTTTTATCTGTTATTTTGGCTTCATCAGCTTTAACAACGAATTCATCTCCAGGATAAACTTTAACACCAGAAGATACATATTCATTTCCGTTCCATTTTTGTACTTCCCAATGGCTAAATACATATGTTTCTTCATCTGCTGGGGTAGCTCCGCCCAAGGCAACAGCTTCAGCAAGATCTGCATATTCATGCGTATCTTCTATTGTTCCGCTTCCGCCGTTCAGATTGTATTCAAGCTTTATTCCACTTGCTCCGACCAGCTTGCTGCGCCATTTTGCGTAAAGATTCATTTCGCCTATCGTTGTAGGGTACAATGGATCTATTTCACTTTCGCTATACTTTCTTCCGTACTTGTTTACTGTATCTGTGTTGATAACAAACGCATCGAAATCATACGCATGAGTCAACGCCTCATCTGTATACCATCCGACAAGATCGTAATAGATTCTTTCACCACCTACATTACCGATCTTTTCGTCTTCGTCAACCCAGAATTCCGTGCTTTGCGTTTCACTGTTATACTTGATAGGATCACTTACGCTATCGTTAGCGTGTAATACGATCTTGTATTCACTTAATCCCCACTTTGCATACAATGATACGTTATTGGCCGGCATCTTATCGAATGAATAAGGATCTCCAGCACAAGTTTCATTATCATACCAACCTAAGAAAACAAAGCCTTTTAATTCCGGAGTGAAATTCATACCAGAAATATCCGATTCGTAGTAAACATTGTCCTCCGTTTTGAAAGCTGTTCTCTTGATTGCTTCTACCGGATTTCCAGATCCGTCAACAAACACTCCATCGCTATACGTAATTGAATACTGATTTCTGGTATATCTCAGGAAAATGTTGTCATTATATCTGAAACTTCCGCTAGGTGTTATACTGGTCCATCGGCCATTTGTGCCGATCCTGTAAGCATCAAGCTCAAATCCTGTGTATGTTTCTGTTGGGTACCAAGTACCACCGCTTAAACGTGCCGTTGCAATTACATAATCATTTGAATAATTCCATTCACCTGCTTCTGTTTGCTTGTAAACGGTCAATGTGAGATTTGCACTTGTATTGCTTAATGTAAATGTGAACTCCGAATCTGTTGTTCCGGTTTCAACGGCTTCCGGATTGAATTCAGTCAACGGTAACGGGAGTGTTGTATTTCCATGTGTCCACACTCTGTCTTGACCTGGATCAGGCCACTCTGTGAATGCTGATCCATACAAACCGCTGAATGTCACAATGTTTGTACGTGAATACCTGAAGTTATAGGTTATGGTATTGCGGTCGTAGTATACGTTTATTACCGTATTGCCTTCTGCCGCAACTGGAACCGGGTTATCATAACCGTTACCGCTTGTCCCCTTCGTAGTACTCAGATGGAAACCGGAAAACCTATTATAGTTTATATACTGTGTATTGCTTGTATACACCCTCGCATATCGGTTGTTCCCGTTCCCTTGTGCTGAAATAGCATATGTATTCTGTCCTACTGTTGCACCATTTACCGCAAGGGTAGTACCGGAATAATCATATCCATCGCCTGCAACGTTCTGGAACCAGATAATCACATTGTAAGAAGCGGAATTCGATTTGCTCCAGCTGCCATACACGGTAGTGTTTGATGTTAATGCCGCACTAAAGTCGTATTTAACACCAGCTGCCTGGCCATCTCTATCACTTGATGCATCTTCTGTATACCATCCATTGAATGTATAGCCAGTACGTGTTGGATTTGCTGGTTCTGCAGGATTTTCACCTACCGGAACAAATATCGGTTCTGTATAAGTTGCGTTACTGAGGTTGCTGTCGAAGCTGAGCCAATGACCTGTTTGCGTCTTGGCCAGTAATATGAACTTTTTAACATCACCTAACGCGATCTTATCGTCATTCTGATAAATGATCTCCTCAGATTCAACTGCCGGTTCGATCTGCTGCCATCCGACAAATTCCGAAACCAGTGACTCATCATCATCCGTGACCGGATAAGGTGTATACGTTAATGAAACCGTATACTCTTTGTCACCCGAATGGTTCAGCGGATAACGAGCCTGGTCTGTTTTTATCGTAATACCGCGTTCATCACGATATACAATATCGTAGACCTCAAACACCATTGCATAGTAAGTGATCTGGTCTCCATCATGCTGAGGAGGCAGCATCGTTTTTATTTCTTCGCGAATGTCCGGGATCGTTTTGGCTGGTGTACTGATTGTATAATCTTTCTCATCAGTCCAGCCCATGAATAACGCATCTTCCGGGATCGTACCAGCACCCGGATCGTAAATATACTGTTCGATGTGTGTTTCAGCCTGGCGTTCATTGATCATCATGGTGGCAGTCGTGCCATCCGCTTTTACAAAGTTGACGACCAATCTTGCGTCTTCGCCGGTCTCGATGACTGCGTAGATCGAGAAGGACTTTGTATCAAATTCTGTCTCGACCGATCCGCCGCTTGCAGAAGCACCCGCAACGACATCAACTTTGTTTCTGTCATCGATATGGACGATCTTCTGTTCCTTGGCGTCATCGTAACCGTAAGCCTTCATGTATACCGATACAAACTTCTTCGGCTGGACTTCCTTTCCATCTGCATAGAAAGTGATATCAACAGCCTTGATCCTTGTAACGGTACCTTCGACTTTTTCATTGACAGCGTCATAGACCTGATCCTCAGGGATCGGTGTGACGACCATCTGTGTGCCTTCAGGGAATGTGCCTTCATCGTAAGTGACCTTGACGATCACGCCGCCGACTAAGGCTGAGAATTCCTTCGGCCAGATCTCTTCTTCTGTGATTTCTTCTTCGACTTCGATCTCTTTGAATACAGCGACATATTTGTCCTGATCCTTGAGTTCGATGCCTGAAGCATCCAGCATCGCTTCATCTGAGAAGTGTTCGCCATTCTTCTGCCATTCAGCGAATTCATAGCCTTCGTCTGCGTTTGCGCTGACAGAGACTAATTCTTCAGCCTTTTCAGCTTCCTGAATGAGTGATGGAACATTCTCGAAGCCTTCTGCTGAGATCGTTCCATGTTCTGAAGCTTCGAAGTAGATCTGAACTTTGATCAGTTCTTCTTCGCCTGCTTCTTCAGCTTCTTCAATGATCTCAGGCTCTTCAGCGATCTCTGCTTCAGTTTCTTCAACGATCTCCTTGAACAGTGCGGTATATCTGTCCTCATCTTTGAGTTCGATCTGATCAGCTTTCAGAGTTGCTTCTTTCGAGAAAGAAACACCATTGAGCTGCCATTCTTCGAATTCATAGCCTTCGTTGGCTTCAGCTTTGACTGCCTTGAGCTCATCTTTTGCTTTGACTTCCTGCTTAGCCTTGCTGCTCGCCGGATCGATTCCGTCGACCAGGACCAGGCCGTTTTCGGAAGCTTCGAAATAGATCGTATAAGAGATCTGTTCCATTTCAGCTTCCACAACTGCATCTTCCTTGTTATCATCTGCATTTAATGCGTCTGACGAATCTGCAGTTTCTGACGCAGGGAGTTCTTCACCATCAGCTTCTTCAGCTGGCAGTTCCTCAGTCAGCTCGCTGACTTCTTCCTGATTTACAGGTTCAGCTTCTTCCTGTTTGACCTCCGGAGCCGGTTCTGGTTCCGGTGCTGGAGCAGGTTCTGCCGGCGGCGCATTTGGCTGCGCCTCAGAAACAGGTTCCGGTGTCGGAGCAGGCTCCGGTTCCGGCTCTGGTTCCGGTGCTGTTTCAACGATCGGTTCCGGTTCTGGAATAGCGACATCACCTTCGTCAGCATACAGATTTCTCGGGATCGTGTTGATGATCAGCAGCACGGCAAACGCCAGTCTGAGGATCTTACTTAAAACTCCTTTCATATCTTTCCTCCTTAACTATTAACTGCTAGTAAATTAGAATCGACACAATAATTGAATTTCTGGTTATCCTAGCCATTGTGCCAATATCCGATGAAATCTCACATAACCGCATATGTGAGCTTTTCAGTCTGGCATGGGATGGTCTGAAGAAGGAAATAACTTCGATTTCCCATCATTGTTCAACCCTAGTCTACTGAAGCAGCCGCAACATTTGTGCAACATCAATATATTATTTTTAAAGTATAATAATCAGTCTAAAAAATGATATATGAACGGTTTTTTGCCATTTTTTATTGATTTTTACAGGAAAGGACGAAATAATGAAATTGTTTCCAGGACCCGTTTTTTCATGTGTCAGGATCAGGCACATAAAAAACGCTTTTTCGAAAGCTTTTGTTATGGAAACACACATTTTTACGTTTTGCGTATCACTCATCTATAATTTGGGTATGGGGATCTTGTTCCAACATACGCCGCAACTATTCGGGAAAGCCCATATCCTGGCTTTAGTGATGATCATTTGCCTGAATGTACTCTTTTTCATGTGCTGTAAAAAGTATGAAGAGCCGCAGCTAATGAAGATCCTTCACATTTCAGGCCTGGTCATGCTGATCGCAGAAGTATTCAAGCAGTGGTTTTGTTTTGTTTATGTCTTTGATTCAAAGCTGAACCTCTGGTTTTTTCCATGGCAATTGTGTTCCATGGCCATGTACTGCAGCTTTTTTGTGCTGTATTTCAAAAACGAAAGGATACAAAACGCCATTCTGGTCTTTCTGGCGAGCTTTTCCTTATTCTCTGATCTTATGGCGCTTTTGCTTCCCTATGACATGTTGAGAGATCAGATCGTGTTGTTCGTCCATTCCTTTGCCTATCATGGCCTCATCATCACGCAAGCCATCATTTCCCTGCTGATCCTGAAAAAAAGAAAGAAGGCAAGCTTTCTGCCTTCTTTGTATCTGTTTTTAAGTATGGCTTTGATCGCCGAACTGATCAATGTCATATCCCATCTCATATTCAACGATATCCGTATTGAACCCAATATGTTTTATATCACGCCCTATTATCCGACAACACAGCCCGTATTTCACGATATCGCTGTGCGCTATGGCATTTTAACCGGCATCGTCACATATTTAGGTGCGATCATCCTTGTTTCCTTCCTTATATATATAATAGAGGATCGTTTCTTTTTATCCCGCAATAGCAATCAGCAGGCCTGAGACTGCTGCGATCATCAGAAATAATGCCAGAAACCACATGATCGAAGCCTTTATGCCCTGTTTGTGTACTTCAAAGAAGGGGTAAGGACCTTCGATCTTTTTCATATAATTCAAAGAGAACATCAAAAGTCCGTAAACGACCGTGATCAGAACCGGAAAAGTCCAGATGTGGCTATGTTTTTCAAAGAAAACATAGGAGACAAAGGAAAAGACCGGGACAAGGACATGCTGGAAGAAGGAATTTTCAGCGAAAAGCTGTCTTTTGTAGCCATCGACCGGTCCCAGTACAAGGATCACGACCAGAAAGGTCAGGCTCAACATGCATGTCACCGTATAGCGAAGAAGCTCAGCTCCGGGAACTTCCAGAAGCACCATAAATGCCGCGATCAATGCCAGCAGGTTTGAGATCTCCGTGTAATAAACGAATGTTTTAAGACCATCCTTCTTCAATACGATAGAAAAACCGGGGATCTCCGAAAGGATGATCAGAAGATTGAATATCTTGTCCATCTTAAGAAAGTGCTACATCCAGTGCCATCATCAGCGTAAAACCAACGGTAAATAATATAACTCCGACATGCGAGTGTTCACCCTGCGCCATCTCCGGCACGAGTTCTTCCACGACGACATACATCATCGCACCGGCCGCAAAGCTTAAAAGATACGGCATATAAGGCACCAGCAATGCTGAGGCAAAGATCGTCAGCAGTGAACCGATCGGCTCAACGATGCCCGATAAAGTCCCTAACAAAAAGGAAGACATCTTCGATTTTCCTTCTGCATGAAGAGGCATCGAGATGATCGCACCTTCCGGGAAGTTCTGTATGGCAATGCCCAAGGCCAGAGCCAGTGCGGCAGAAGCCGAGATCGAAGCGGAGCCATTCAGAAAACCCGCATAGACCACGCCGACCGCCATGCCTTCCGGGATATTGTGCAAGGTCACTGCCAAAACCATCATCGTTGTCCGGGCGAGCTTTGAAGCAGGCCCTTCTGCCTTATCCGAATTGATATGCAGGTGCGGGATGATGTGATCAAGCACCAGTAAAAACAATACACCGATCCAGAAACCGATGAAGGCAGGCAGAAAAGAGAGCCTTCCCATATCCTCGCATTGTTCCATTGCCGGTATGATCAAAGACCAGATCGATGCGGCGACCATCACGCCTGCCGCAAAACCGCTCAAAGCCCTTTCCACTGTGCTGGATAATTTATTCTTCATGAAGAAGACACAGGCTGCACCAAGTGTCGTTCCCATGAACGGGATGAGTAATCCCATGATCGTTTCTTTGTTCATGTGCTGCCTCCATAGTCAGATATCGCTGACAGGATATTATATGAAAAGGTTCCTTTTCTTTCCACTCAGATCATCTTTCATAGGCGATCTGCCCTTTAAGCTTTGAAAACGGTTTTTTCTTTTTCACAAAAACATTTTCATATCCATTTTACGCAAAAAAAGACGGACCTTGTGCCCGCCTTGCTTTCAGACATTTTCCTTTTTCTTATAGCCGCAGTCGCAATACGAACCGCCATCCGCGATCGTATATCGTCTCACAAAGTCTGTAACACCGCCTTCTTCCGCCATCGTGTAATCAAGTCTGCACATGGCGGGGATGGCTTTTTCAAGTCCCAGCTCCTTCATCAGCGTACAGATGCCGCATTTTGTAAATCTGCACTCATAGCCCGAGCCATCTTCGTAAGGATGAAATTCCATATTCCAGGAATACGGATTTCGGTCTGCCGCCCTGAAGGCTTCCGTTTTCCTGAGAGCTTTTATATCGCTTTTCGTATATTTCTTCATGCCGGACATCCTGCAAAACAGCTTCATGCCCGCGTTCATCATCCCCTGTTTATAGAAGCTGATCAGCTGTTTTGTATCCGGAAGGGTCCTGAAGCTTAAACAGAACGCCGAAAACATCGCACAGGATACGGTGTTCATTTTGAATCGGTCACCCTTTTCAAATTCCGGCAGTTTTGCGATGATCCTTTTATATTCTTCCTTTGCCTCATCTGTGATCTTTTGCGCCTCATCTTTCGGATAAGAAAGAACAGTCATCAAAGCTTTCTGAAAAGAGCCCTTAAACAAAAGTCACATCCCGTAAGGCATGCCTTCATATTTCATGTTCTTCTAAAACAATCCCCACTTTTTCTTCTGCGCTTCTTCAACTGAAATATCCTTTAATTCATAACCCGTCTCGGCAATCGCCTTTTTCAATACTGTCTCATCCGGTAAGGTTTCTGATTCAAATGTCGAGATTCCCTTACTGTGGGAAGAAGAGACCTTCTTTGCGTCTTTTACATTCTTTCTTATGACATCATTGATATGTGCTTCACACATCCCGCACATCATGCCATCGATCTTCAATGTTGTTTTATACATATACATCCTCCTGGTTAGTTATAACTAACTATATTGTAGTACTTTTTGCTGCTTTCTTGTGATCATCTTATAAAGACAGACCGAAATCATGTTTCTGATCAAACACCAAATTACGATTTGGTAAAGATTCACTATAGACAAGAGCTTATATGTTATGTTTTCGGGAAAAGAATTGAAGAAACTGAATGATTTCTCTATGCCGGATCATAAAAACAATGGCAATTTATGGAAGAAGAGTCGGCAAAACAGAGCTGGTGAACAAGTTCATATACAGCCATGATAATGATCAGATATTCTATTATCAATGTTTCAGTTATAATGATCAGTACTATCTGAAAGAATTCATTCATATCATCCTTGAAAAAACTGAGGCTGATCATTCACCAGACCAAAAAACGCTTCGTTTTGAAACTGATCTGTCCATTGAAAAAGGCGTTTCCAGAATATGGATGCCCATTTTACTTTTACTTTAATAATCAAAAGAAATAACATAATTACCTATTTGTAATCTAATTTTAGACTGAACTTTATAGAGATGAATTATTACTATATGGGTACAGGAGGATTCTTTATGAAATCAGAAAGGAAATATTTACCACCAATCATTACTTCAGTATTATCAGTCAAAAGAAAAATCGAATCGAAAATGCTGTTAAAGAAATTAGCACTCGTTTTTACGGCTTTGTTCATGGTCTTCTCCATGACCTGCAAGGTCGCTGCTGATGAAACAACAGGCATCACGATCACAAATGCCGTCGATGGCGAGACCTATACTGCCTACAAGCTGCTGGATGCAACGTATGCCGGTGAACTGAGTGAAGACAGTGCAATTGCGTATTACTATACCGGGAGCGCAGAGGATGCCTTATATAAGATCATGATAAAAGCAGGCCTGCAGTTTGACACGTTTATTGAAGGAAAAGCATATTTAAAAGTCTCTGATGAAGACGGAAACGCCATCAAGTACAGAGAAGATCAGATCAAAGAACTGGCTTCCTTGATCAATGCCGCATTGAAAGCCGATCCTGCTGAACTGGTCTTAGATGAAGCTGATCATGGAACGGCCTCTGGAAAAACCGCAACGATCCCTGTAACGGAAAAAGGACTTTACTTTGTCGATACATCTCTTGGTTCGATCTGCTCGATCGATACGGCAGGCGATGTTCAGATCAAAGAGAAGAACAGCATCACAACTATTGATAAAAAACAGAACAAGGAAGCTGGTGAATACGCTGATACTCAGCTCGATGTCAATATCGGCGATACCGTTTATTACGATGCAGAGATCAAGATCGGCAAAGGTGCTGACTATGAGATCTCCGGTACCGATACTCTCTCTGCTGGTCTTACATTGAAACATGACGAAGGCGATATTACCGTCAAAGTTGCAGGTGAAGATGTTCCTGCAGAGAAATATACATTGGATTCAACAGACAGGGGATTCACGATCGTATTCGAAGCTGATTATATCTCCACATTAAAAGAAAATGATGTCATCATGATCGAATACAGCGCCGTTGTCAATGAGAATGCGCTCATACGCGAAGCAAACTCAAATACCTGGGAGATCGAATATTCAAATCAGCACTTTGAGGACCATACAGATGTCATGACATATGACGCTCAGGTCAAAAAGGTCGATGCCAATACGAAAGAATTCCTTGCCGGAGCCGGATTCAAACTGTACGATGCGGCGACTGGAGGAAATCTGATCAGCCTGGCAAAAGACGATACAGGCTACTATGTGAGCGCGGAAAATGATGAAGAGATCCTGATCGAAAGCGAAAATGGCGCCAACATCAGAGGACTGGCGTTAGGAACCTACTATCTTGAAGAGACGACCGTTCCTGCAGGCTACAACAAGCTTCCTGCAAGAATGGCATTCACTGTAACTACTGATACAGCAGGTACTGTAGAAATCATAGTTGAAAACGAAGCCGGAACAGTCCTTCCTTCGACCGGTGGCATTGGTACGACGATCTTCCATGTTGCTGGTACAGCTTTGGTCTTAGGTGCTGGCGTATTGCTCGTAGCTAAGAAGAGAGTCAACGGATAAGCAATCATTCATTAAGATACTGCAAAATAGCGAAATTATAAAAACTGCGTCTGAAACCACAGACCTAAACAGAGTTGTTACCGCATTTGGAGAGATAAAGATCATACAGCGGCTTTAGGTCCCTATGATCATCATTGAAACATTCGACCTCTTGCTAACTTTCTTAATAAAACAACAAGGATAAGGAAGAAGAAAGAGAAAACAATACACTGATCGCTTAAGAAAACGATCAACTCTCCTGTAGAAAGAGAAAGTGTCAAAGCTTTCTCTTTCTTTATGTATAAGGATGTTCAATATGACAGATAAAACGTTGAAGACAGATTGTTGTCTGCTGCGTGAAGGATCCTTCTTATACTGTTTTCTTCTCACAAGCACTTCTTGTATTTTTCACTTCAAGACAAGCCCTAAAGCCTTGGATCCAAAGAAAAATGGGCACCTTCGTTTTGAAAGTGCCCGTTTGTCAACGGTCTAAACTGCTTCGCTTTGAAGCAGTTTTATTTACTTTCTGATAAAGGCCTGGTCTTTCTTTGACACGCCTTCTTCATCTGACAAATAGCGTTCCACTTCCATATGCAGATCGTATTTGTTTCTGAGTTCCATGATCACGGACATCATTTCTGAATCATGGTGCTTATCAATGGCTTCCTGATCCTTCCAGGAATCGATCAGCAGGACAATCTCCGGATCTTCCAGGGAAGTGAAGTACTCATAGCGAAGATTTCCTTCCTCCGCACGGATCTTTGCGACCGTACCGGAATCTGCCATTTCCTTTGCGAATCTCAAGGCACTGCCGTTTTCACCCTTGTAACGAATATTGACTGTGATGCTCATAATATACCCTCCAGTAACTTTATACCATTTTCATGATAGATCTGATCACGAACTTCATCATATTTTTCATTCTCATCGAAATGTTTCTTTTTCATTTCGATGACTCTGGCTGGTGAATGCGGGAAATCCGAACCATAGACGATATGGGAATCGTCGATCACCATCCTCAGCATATTCAGAGCCACCGGCTCCGGATCTCCGGCAATATCGAAATACAGCTTCTCAAATTCCGCTTTCGCATCGATCCGGTCCATCATACCCATATTTGCCAGGATCCCGGAAACGCCGGTAAATCTTTGAAGCATATATGGAAGGAAAGATCCGCAATGTGGGATGACCCAATCGCTGCTCAAAACAAGGTATCCATCAAAGACCTCAAAGACGCAAAACTGATCCTGTCTTCCAGGGAAGAGACCACCAACATGATCGCCAGCTGGCTGCACGCCCGCAAGGAAGATCTGAAGATCACCTCCTACATCAACCTGATCTCCAATGCCGAGATCCTCGTTAAAAATGAAGGCGGCTACTGCTTTACGATCGAAGGACTCAAAAAGATGAAGATCTTAAGTTCATTCCACTGGATCCGCCGATCTATCAGCTTCCCAAGATCATCTATAAAAAAGCCCTTCGTTTTCAAGGGCTGACAAGATCTTCCTCTCTTATCTGAAAGAAAGCATCCTGAAAATGGATCAATGAATATTACAGAAAATCAAAGCCTTCAAAGACCGGCTTGCCGCTGTATCTTTCGATCACTGTTTCTCCTTTGATCGCCTTGTAAACTTCCGAAGCAAGAGCTTCCTGTTCGAGTTCTCCCGGATAGGAATAGATCTTTGCGATCCAGGAACAGCGATCGTTTATCTTTTCGAAGATATCTTCATAGATCATCAGACCACCGGTCAATACGATCGCATCGACATGGCCATTCAAAGCGACTGCCATCGCACCGATCTGTTTGCAGATCTGATAGATCATCGTGTCATAGATCAATACGGCTTTTTCATCACCCTGTTTTACCAGTTCATAGATCTTTTTGAAATCACTGGTGCCGAAATAGGAGACAAAACCGCCCGATCTTGAGCACATCGTCCGCACCACATCTGTGCCATATTTATCAATATAGTCCAGCAAAGGAAGTACCGGCACAGAGCCGATGCGGGTCGGGGTGAAAGCCCCATCGCCGCCGCTTCCGACATTTCCATCGATCATTTTTCCATTGTGATGGGCATTGACCGTGATCCCGCCATCGATATGACAGACGATGAGATCACTTTCTTCATATTTCATACCGTGCAGAGCGCAGTGCTTTCTTGCAACCGCCTTCTGGTTGAGAACATGGGCCTGTGCATTGCGGTAGACGCCCTTGATGCCGGTCAGTCTTGCCTCATCGCAGAGCTCATCGACATTGGTCGGATCCATCGTGTAGGCTTTCTTTCCATATTCCTTTGACAGTTCATATGCCAGCATCACACCCAGTTTTGCCGGATGTTCACTGCCTCCTTTTGCGTCTCTGGTATCCTCGTACAGGCGTTCATCCACTTCCATGACACCTGACTTGCAGGGACAGGCCGAACCGCCTCTTCCGATAAAGACGTCGATGTCTTCCATCTTAAAACCATTTTCTGAAAGAAAACGTTCGATAACACTTCTTCGAAATGGCACCTGCAAATTGACATGGGGATATTTTAAAAGTTCCGGTGCATCATGAAAGAAGGAATCTTCTTTGATCTTTCTTTCATCTTCATAGATGCTCAGTTTGGTCGAAGTCGACCCTGGGTTGATGATCAGCAGTTTCATACATGAACTAGTTTACCATCAAACTCCAAAGATCTCCCTTTGAATTTAAAAAGTCCACGCTGAACGTGAACTTCTCTTTCCTTATTTAATCGTGACGTCCCTGTCGTAATCGATGATATGAGGAACTTTTTCTATATCGGCATGTCCCACCGCGATCGCGATCCTGTAAGAATAACCCTCAGGAATACAAAGAAGCTTATCGTATTCTTCTTTTTTCTTCCCGTTGACGACCTTCTTCATGCATCCCAGGATGACACTTCCCAGGCCCAGAGCCTTGGCTGCCAGATGCATATTTTCTACGGCAATACCGGCATCGATATCGCTCCAGCCGAATTCATCCATTGCCGAAAGATAGAAAGTAACTGGCGCATCATAGTAAAAATTGACACTGGCCTCCGGATTGAGGTCTTTCTGTATCTTTGCCTGCACCGGATCATCCTTATGAATGACGCTGATGTGGATCTCCTGCTTGTTGGTGGCAGTCGGCGCTTTTAAGCCAGCCTCTGCGATACATCTGATCTCTTCCTTCGTTAAAGGTTCATCCGTATATTTGCGGATCGAACTTCTGTTCTCCATGACATCAAAAAATTCCATGAACTTTCCTCCCTCTTCAAACAAATTATAACAAGACCCGTATTATGAAAGGATGGATTTGCATCTTGCAAAGTCATCTATATTTGATCGCACATCATTTTTTCAAGAGCTTCTTTTTTAACAGATGTGCTTTGAAGCCGTTTTCATCTTTGCTTAAGCCATTCGCGAAGAAGAAAGGCACAATAATATGGGAAAGTATAAACATCATTTTGAAAGCCGATGTTGTTTTTGGACAGTTTGATACCCCACGCAATATCTTCATAACGCTCATTTTTGATCAGGGAACGAAGAGACTGGGAATTTCCTGTATTTGCTTTGACCTCTATCGGTATCAGGTTCTTCATATCGCGGATAAAGAAATCCTCTTCAAGAGATCCGTCTTCCCGCTTGTAATAAAATAAAGGATATCCTTCTTTATACAAAGCTTCAGCAGCAATGTTTTCATATAGCGCTCCTTTATAAACATCAAAATTCTTATTTGCGCGAAGATCTTCCTGTGATTCATCATCAAGCGAAGCAACCAGCAAGCCCGAATCCGCAAAGTACAGCTTAAACTTAGTGTCATCAAAGTTTCCCTTCAGAGGAAGTTCAGGAAAATTCAGGCAATAGCATTTTTTTACGATCCCGGCATCAGCCAGCCAGTCAACGCAAGCTCCATAAGCAGCAAATGTAGCTCCTTTACTCACTTTGGAGATCTGAAATTTCTTATTCTCTTTAGCCAGCTGAACCGGCACAGCATCAAAAACTCTCGCAATTCTTGCCTGATCAATACCACTGGCGTATTTACGGATATCTTCCTTATACGCAATGATGATCTGCTTTTGCAGATCAAGCGTTCCTGAAAAATTGCCGGAACCAATATACTTTGATATCACTTCAGGCATACCTCCAAGGATGACATAATCCAAAAACAGCGATTGCATCGTGTTCATCAGCGTATCTTTGAAAGGAACGACCTTTATCATATGCGCAAGAAGATCACTTTTTAACGCATCATCATAACCTTTTGCCCATAGAAATTCTTCAAAGTCCAGAGAAAACATTTCATATTCGGTTTTATACCCGACACTGATGCTTTCGACTTGTTTGTAATTGATGCCCAAAAGTGATCCGCTGCAGAGCACATCATATTTTCCATCTTCCGCAAAGAATTTTAATGATGTCACTATATCGGGACAGGATTGTATCTCATCGAAAAACAGAAGCGTTTTTCCTGGTACAAATGAAATACCCGGATCGATCCTTGTGATATTCCTGACAATGAGATCTGTTTCGTAGCCATCTTCAAGTATCGTTCTGAAACGAGGTTTTTCGATAAAATTGATCTCTACAAAATGATCGTAAAAAGATGCAGCAAACTGTCTGATCGAACTCGTCTTTCCGATTTGTCTGGCTCCTTTTATGATCAGAGGCTTTTTATCAGGATCATGATACCAGTTTTGCAAAAAGAGATCGATCTTTCTTTTCAGATAAGCCATAGCAGACCTCCATAATTCCCGACCCTTACCATTCTCAGGATCATAAGCTGATTACAAGCTGATTATAACAAAATCAAAGCCTCAATTATTATTTTCATAATATTTTCAGAGCCATTTTTCTTATTAAATCAATATTTTTAGAGCCATTTTTTATATTTCGGCAATATTTTCAGAGTTTTTAAAGAAAACAGGCCTTCTCAGACCTGCTTCAGAATACGCAAAATAATCAGCACGAACATCCGGGTTCTTAAAACAGTGACTCGTGATACTCCATGATCTGCTCGATCAGCTTTCTGAAACCTTCAATCTCACTTGCCTTTTTTGTATCTACATTGATCCGCTTGCCTGATGCATAGACCAGATGAATCATCAGTTCAAGATCTTCAGAATCTTTTTCTTCATCGAAAGTCGTCTTATCACCCATGCCGTAATAGCCTTCGTCATGATTTCCGTAATTGTTATCCTTGTGGTCATAATAAGAGAATGCATAGTTTCTTAATAGACCGCTGTCGAAAATGATCCTTGTCATCTGTTCAAAGTAATCTTCCGGGAAATCCCTCTGCTTATCTTTGATCGTCTTATCTTTTCTGACGTTATAAAGCGACTTTGACAAGACCAGCTTTTTTTCACCGTTTTCCGTGATCGACAGATCCGAATACTCTGTTTTGACACCATCTTCCGTAAACGCAAAACGTACCCTCGTCAAAACGGAATCTTCCAGAGATGGTTCAAGTGTGTCAATGCCTTTTGACATCAGCCAGTTCGTAAAGGCGTCATAGAGCTGTTCACCCCAGATCGCATAAGGGTTGTTGTTCATTGTAAAGTCGATCGTTTCACCCGAGTCATATTCCACAAAGAATCGCCTTGCCTGATAATCCGGAGCGATACCGGCCGTCACATCATATACACCATTGTTTGATGCAAGATCATTGTCTTTGATCACTTTCTGTATCGCATTCAAAAGCGCATCATCCGCCTTTTCCTTCACGCCGGAAAACTCTTCGATCGCATAAAGTTCATCCTCTGATTTCTGCAGGATAAAATGAAAGTCGCTGTTTTCATCGCCATAATAGCGGTTGGCCAGGAACAGGGCTATATCTAGGGAAATAATGTTGGAAGACGCTACGGTCTTTGGCGCATCCGGATCGACTTCATGGATATGATCACCGCTTGTCGGTCCGTCGGTCACTTCTTCTTTTTTACTGCATCCGAAAAGTCCTGCCAGCAGCAAGCCGCTTAGAACGATGTTCATGAGCACTCTTCCTTTCTTTTTCATAGCCATTCCTGTTTAATGAATTGTCAGCTTCCTTTCCTTTATTTTACCATCTGCAAGAAAAAAGATCTTCTTTTGAAGAAGACCTTTATGTGTTTTCGCAATCGAGAACGAATGCATCGAGCAGCTGTTCGTAGCGTTGTGGATCTGTGACCACCGATCTTGCATGATCGGCCCCTTCAAACAGATGTAAGCGGCTCTTTTTGTTTTTACAAACTTCATGCATCGCTTTGGAGTGTTCACATTTGATCAGTCCATCACTTGTCCCATGCATGAAACAGATCGGAACATCAGACTCTCTCACCGCAGCGATCGGGCTGGTATTTCGGATATCGTAATCGTATTTGTGTTTTGCGATCAACGCAACAAACGGAAGGATCAGTATCGGAGGCAGATGGACATTTTTGATCGTAAACTCCTCAAACAGCTTGTAAGAATCAGAGAAAGGACAATCCGCCACCACAAATGCAGGTTTTATATACTTCAAAGACAAAAGTGCTGTTGCGGCACCCATGGATTCGCCGTGTATCCCGATCCGACAATCCTGCCCGAACGTTTTCTTCGTGAACTCATAAACGTTTTTCAGATCCTTCGCCTCATTTTGTCCAAGTGTTGAATACTTCCCTGTTGATCTTCCAAAATGACGCTCATCATAGATAACGACGTGATAGCCAAGTTTATAGAACATTTGCGCATACTTGATCGAAGAGATGCGGCAGACCTTTTGTCCATGACAGATGATGACTGTCTTATTCTGAGACGCCGGATTTCGGATGATCTCGCCGGAAAGGACAACGTCATCACTTGGAAGGCTGAAATCCTCCTTCTTCCACTCGTTTTTATATGCCTCGATCGCCGATCCAAAGCCGTTCCGGTATTCATTTTCAAGAAGTTCACTTTCTTCGTGCATGGCTGGCCGGACGATGCGCCTTAAGCACTCGTAAACGATATAGCCGATCACCAGTGCATAGATGACAAAAAGGATCAAAAGGATCTTCATCGCTTATCCTTCCTGCAGCGTGCCGCAAAAAATAGTGGAACGAACGTCAAAAGGATCAGCATCGTCGATACTAAGAAGAGGACGTGTGTCGGCAGATACGCCGTCAGTCCATTGGCATCGAGGATCTCGCCGTTATTCTTAATGATCGGATTGGCGATGAACGGCGAAACGATCCACGGGATCAAAACGAAGAAGATGATGCGGAAGCCTTCAAACTGTCCCTTGGATTCTTCCGGAAACAGGCCTTTCATCCAGACCGATGTCACCTGCATGAACATGATATAGCCGCAGCCAAAGAAGAATAATCCAATTAACAAAGGCCAGTTCAGGATCGTTGAGGGATCGATGTAAGCTGGTCTTCCAAACAGACCTAAAATGCCGACACCGATCATCGAAAGGATGATTGCGATCGAAGCAGCCAGGACGAATCGGTTTTTATTCAATAGTTTGGAAGCAGGAATGACCGACAGCATCCCCAGGATCAACGCAATGCCCTGAATGATACCGATCGCATCGGCACTGAAGCCAAGATAATAGATCATGTAGTTGCCTACATGCGGATAATAGACGTTAAATGCAATAAAGTAGACCGTCAATACAAGGAAGACCCAGATCAGCTGTTTCCTTTTCAAAAGCTCACCGAAGTCAAAGGCAGCCATAAGCTGTCTGAAGAAGCTTCCTTCCCTGTTCGGTTTTAAGTCTTTCGCATCTTTGACAAAGAACAAGGACAGGATGCCAAAGACGATGGCCAGTCCGCCAAAGACGATGAATAAGCGCATATAGTTGTCGTTGCTGCCGATCAGTACACCGCCTAAGATCGTTCCGATGATCGTACCGATGATCGGCTGTGTCGCCAGGGCCGCACCGATGCCGCCCTTGTTTTCATCATTCATCATGTCATTGAGCCAGGCGTTGAAGCTTGCATCATTGCCCATCGAACCGAAAAAGGACATTAAGGCATCTGCCAGTACGACAGCCGTTCCTGCCACCATTACAACATTCGCCGAAGCGGAAGGCTGACCTTTGGTGATGAATTCCGTCGTCCCAAACAGGATCGTAAAGATGCCCCATAAGATATAGCCGATCGCCATGAAAGGCTTGCGCTTTCCCTGGCGGTCAGACAATGTGCCAAACAAAAAGGTCGAGATCGTCGTTGCGATCGCGGAAACAGCGACCATCCAGGAAATGATCGTCGGATCCTTGGCGATCTTGGCATAGACGAAGGTATTGAACCATTGATTCTCGATGTTCCAGCAAAGCTGTCCGATAATGCCAAGTCCCCAGACCAGGACCCAGAAACGTAATTTGGATGAATTGTTTTTCATAATATGCATGATCCCCTTTTCTTCATTGTAGTAAGGCAAAAAGACATTTGTCAAAAATGAAAAAGACAGATCCTTCACCTGTCTTCTGAGATCGCATTTTCCTTAATCTTTATTTGTTTTTTCTTCTCTTCAAAGACCCTTTTCTGCCTGCAATCTACTATGATCCGTGCAATAAAAAAGCTGTGGTCAATCACAACTTCCTTATTTAAGCTTTCACTTCTTCGTTGTCATCCATCAGATAAGCCACACCGCTTCTTCCATAGCCGTAGTTATCGGCATTGCGGATGACCGCGATCGCCGCGCAGCTGAAGCCCAAGGCCTCCGAGAGCGGGAAACAATACCAGATGCCATACGGGCCAAAGACCGTCGGCAGGATGAAGGTCGTCGACAGACGGAAGACGAAATTCCTTAAGACCGAAAGGATGGTCGCTGTCTTTTGTGCACCCAGGGCAACGAACAGGCGGTTGATCATGATGCAGCCGGCCGTAAAGATCGGCGCAAACAGTTCCACCGTCATGCCGTAATATGTCAGATCATAGAAATTCTGCGTATAAGTCTCCGGATTCATAAACAGAGAGATCAGCGGGCCCTTTAATAACTGACCGATGATCATCATGCCTGTACAGCCGAAAAACCAGACCTTCAGGTTGTAGGAGAGTATCTTTTTTAACATCCTCGGTCTGCCGGCCCCATAGTTGTAGGCGATGATCGGACCGACCGTTGCCGCATAGCCGATGAAGGCGGCATTCAATACCTGCCTGACATCATTGACGATCGAACGGGCGGCAATGCCATCACTTCCCAGATAATAGATGATCATACGGTTGACGATCAGCATCGTCAAAGCCATCGTGAAGGAATTGGTGACCTGTGCAAAGGCGTAATGGAAGGATTCTAAGAAGGTCTTCACATAGCCTCTTCCCGGCCGGACGAAATAGATGTCGTTCTTTCGACCAAAGTAGAAGATCACACCGACCAGGAAAGTCGCCACATGGCCAAGGCTCGTTGCGATCGCCGCACCGGATACGCCCATGCCTAAGACGATGATCGTGATATAGTCAGTCGCGATATTGATGACACCGGAAAGGATCGAATTGAACAAACCCATCGAAGGCTTGCCGGCCGCAGAATAGAAAGCACCAAAGCTCATCGAAGCCAATTTGAACGGCAAAGCCAAAAAGGTGATCGCCACATAAACTTCCGTGTACTGAATGATCTCTCTTTCCGCACCTAAGAAATGCAGGATCTGATCATCAAAACCGATCATGACCAGGGCGATCAAAGAACCAAGCAGGAGGGCGATGATGATCATCTGGGTGAAGATGCGGGAAGCTTCCTTCTTCTTTCCTCTTCCCATTTCGGTTGCCGCATAAGTACTTGCGCCGATACCGAAGATCGTTGTGATCGCAAATGTCACTCCATCGATCGGTGCCAGGATCTTGATGCCGGCCAGGGCATTCTGTCCGACAAAACGCGAAACAAAAAGCGCATCATCCAGCGTCTCATAGATCCTTGTGAACAGGTTGGTCAAAAGGCCCGGCAGCGCAAAACGCAAAAGGGACCATAATGTAAAATCCTGTCCGATCTTTGAAGTCTCGTTTTTAACCATACGTATATTTTACTGAAAAACAGCGATTTTAAAAGCTTTTTAACCGAAATTGCTGAGTCATCTTACAGGTTTGAAAACTACGCATCAGCAAAGAACAATTCCAGTACCTTTACGATCAGGCAGATGCGTCTTGCCTCATCAGATCATTTCTTCTTCAGGCGATATAAGCGAAATGCCAGAAAAAGAAGGATCAGAAAAGCTCCCATACCGGTGGATGCTTCCATGATCGTATTGAAACGGAAGGATGGATCACCAAAGGTGCCAAGCATCGTCCTTTGCAAGGATAAGATCGAACCGATCGCAGCAGCCAGAGAGAGGTCACGTATGAAGATCATATCCCTCTGTTTACGGACATGGGAAATGATCACGTTATATATGGCCATACCGATCAGCGTAAAGGCAAAAGCCGCCTGACCGATCACCAGATTCTTGTTGGCAATAGGATAGCGGACCTCATCGATCGTCAGAAATGTCATGCCGCAGATCACAATGGAAAGAAAAGCGAGCTGAAACGATATTACCCTGATCTTCTTATTTTCACTGATGTGCTTTGATGCGCTGACGCCTCTTGCGATGCCCAGGATCAGAAAGAAAACACCCAGCGTAAAGTACCAGTAAGATCTTTGCGTATATGCAAGAAAAAACTCGAAAGCTCCAAAGCAGAGATTCCACAGCATATTTAAGCGTGTTCTTGTTATAAGATCCATTTGCAGCAAAGTTTTCATATTTTTCAAAAATTTCATTCAGTTTTGAGGTATTAGAATATGCCAGTTGTAATGTAAAACTCATTATACATTTCTGATCAGTCATCTCTAAAGTTCGCTGTCCGCCAGCCACTGTGCCAGATCGATAATGCGTATGCCTTCGTATTGGTATTCCGGGTGTCTTGTTCTGGCAATGATGATTTTCGGATACCCGTCTTTGATGGCCAGCAGAGGTTTGTATTCTCTTTGGAACGTCTTTTCCTGAGAGATATCATCGGAGACCTGTATATAGATCTTTTTGCTCTGTTTCGTTGCCACGAAATCGATTTCCTTCTGATAGAGTTTTCCAACATGCACATCATATCCACGGCGTCTCAGCTCGAGATATATCATGTTTTCATAGGTCCTGCCGTAATCCAGATTCCTTGTCCCTAAAACGGCATAGCGTATCCCATGATCGGCGACATAGTACTTGCTGTTGCTGCTGAGATACTTCTTTCCTTTGAGATCGTATCTGCTTGCAACGTAGAGAACAAAAGACCTTTCAAGATACGCGATATACTTCGAAACGGTCTTCTCTGTGATCGCGCTGTGATCCTTGTTCAGCTCCATACAGATATTGTGAGGCGAAGCCAGATTGGATATGTTATCAAGCATGAAATCAGACAGTTGCATCAGTTCTTTCCTGTTTCTCAGCTTATACTTCTGGAACAGGTCTCTTTCAATGATGGTCCGATAGACATCAGCGATGTAGTCGTATCTTCTTCCTTCGTCATGATATTCATAAGATCCGGGCATACCACCCATCTTAAAATAATCGTCGAATGCATCCTGAATATCGTTTCTTTCAAAATATTCCAGATATTCCGAAAAAGAAAAAGGCAAGACTTCGATCTCTATCGTTCTTCCTGTAAAAAGCGTTGCCAGGTCGCTGCTTAACAGAAAAGCATTTGAACCCGTCAGATAGATGTCGTAGAGCCTTTTTGCATGCAGACTGTTGATCGCTTTTTCAAATCCATCACATAACTGAACTTCATCAATAATCAAAATATTGTTTTTATTCTTTTTGTACTGTCTGATACAGAAATCATGAAGGTTCTGAAACTCCAGCAGTTCCATATGATCCAGCTGTTGAAGATCGATATAGACCAGATTAAGATTCTTTTCGTTTTTCTTCACATAATCAGAAAACTGAGATATCAGGATCGATTTCCCGCATCTTCTGATGCCTGTAACAACTTTGATATCCGGTGTACCCAAGCATTCGATAAGCTTATTCAGATATCCTTTTCTTTCTATTATTTTCATATTGTATCTCTCCGTCTTCATTATATGATCTATTCCAGAAATTTAAAATATTTTTATTTTTATGGAATATATGAATATAGCTAATATGATGTTTTTTTGTTGTGCTCTATTCCGGAAAAATGAATTTTTCTTCATTTTTTGAAATAGAAAACCAAACAAAAAAAGAATCTATTTACCCGAAATAGATCCTTTGTTTTCATTTGGTGCCTAAGGGGGGATGAAAGCGAACCACCCGCCCTTTTCAGCTTGTTTTATACAATACTGATATGTAATTTGAAAATATCAAGCGAACCTTTGCTCATTAATTATCAGTTTCGGAATATTCATGTGGATGATCCCATTTCTTCTCTGGATCGGGTCGTTTCTTGTCAGGACATATTTCGGGTAATTGTCCTTGATCGATTCCAGTGGCCTGTATTCCCTGTCTTCCGTATCCCTGCTGTTCATAATCGTCATCGTCACCTGAAGATAAGCATAGTTCATC